>CAMDHB010000281.1 GCA_945897655.1 Pseudorhodobacter antarcticus | reverse complement strand
ATTGGACCTGCCTGTAGGGGTGTTTCGTGCAGCCTTACGCTTGCAGGCTGCCATCTGAAAGGGGTGAAGGCGAATTTGGGGGGCGACGCCTTCAATTTGGCGCGTTGCATCCTAGATTGTACAAAACAGGGGGAAACATGGCTGATATTCTGAGCTTGGCAGGGCAAAACCTGCTGACGCCGATGATCCTGAGCTTTGTGCTGGGGTTGGCGGCGGCCATGGCGCGGTCGGATTTGTCGATCCCTGAGGCGGCGGCCAAGATGATGTCGCTGTATTTGCTGTTCGCCATCGGGTTCAAGGGCGGGGTGGCGGTGGCAGGCCACGGGGTCGACGCGCATTTGTTGACCGCGATGGCCGGGGGTGTGGCGCTGTCGTTCCTTTTGCCCTTTGCCGCCTTTGGGTTGTTGCGGGTGATGACGGGCCTGTCGGTGGTGGATGCGGCGGCGGTCGCGGCGCATTACGGGTCCATCTCGATCGTGACGTTTGTCACGGCGACATCGGTGCTGGCGTCGCAGGGGATTGCGTCCGAAGGGTTCATGGTGGCTGTGGCGGCGGCGATGGAGGCCCCGGCAATCGTCTCGGCGCTGTGGTTGGTGGCGCGGTCGGGCGGCGGCGTACGGATGGATGCGCGGCTGTGGCATGAGATTTTGCTGAACGGGTCCATCGTGCTGCTGATCGGGTCGTTCCTGATCGGGGCGGTGACGGGTGAGGCTGGGATGGCCCGGATCGAGCCGATGGTGGTGACTGCGTTTCAGGGCATTCTGTGTCTGTTCCTGCTGGATATGGGGCTGGTCGCGGGCCGGGGGTTGCGGGCAGCGCGTGGGGGCCTTGGGGTTGGGGCAGTGGCTTTTGGGCTGATGATGCCGCTGGTGGGCGCGGCGGCGGGGCTGGTCGTGGCGCTGGCCGTGGGGCTGTCGCCGGGCGGTACTGCGTTGATGATGACCCTTGCCGCATCGGCCAGTTACATCGCCGTGCCTGCGGCCATGCGGGTGGCGCTGCCCGAGGCGAACCCCTCGGTTTCGCTGACGCTGGCGCTGGGGATCACCTTTCCGTTCAACCTGACATTCGGGATACCGACCTATGTGGCGGTGGCCCAAGCCATCGGAGGATGACATGCAGACCCATTCGGCCAAACGTGTGGAGATTATCATCGAGGCCCCGATGGAGGGGCGCCTGACCGATGCTTTGCAGGCAGCGGGGGTGACGGGGTTCACCGTGCTGCCGGTTCTGGGCGGGTCGGGCCGATCGGGCCAGTGGAGCCGGGAGGGGCAGGTGGGGCGGGCAGGCATGGTGGCGGTGATCTGCCTGATCCGGCCTGAACGGCTGGATGCGTTGCTGGAGGCGGCCTTCAGGGTGGTGGAGCGGCATATGGGCGTGGTGTCGATCACCGATACCCAAGTGCTGCGGGCCGAGCGGTTCTAGGCCCTTGCGGGGTGGGGGGTTCTGGCCTATATGACCGCTAACAGATGTTTCAGGGTCCAAACCTGAAGCTACCGAGACGCACGGCGGGCCTGTGGGCCCGTTTTTCATTTTGAGGTTATCCCTTGTCTGATCTGATCGCCAAATCCGCCATCGACCGCCGTCTGGCCGAGATTGTGACCCCTGTCATCGAAGGCATGGGGTTTGAACTGGTCCGCATCCGGTTGATGGGCGGGAACACCCGCACCCTGCAGATCATGGCTGAAAAGCCTGAGGGCGGGATTGAGGTGGATGATTGCGGTGAAATATCGATTGCCGTGTCGGCCATTCTGGACGTCGAGGACCCGATTGAAGAGAACTTCATTCTGGAGGTGTCCAGCCCCGGCATTGACCGCCCGCTGACCCGCCTGAAGGATTTCGAGACGTGGAAGGGCTGGGAAGCCCGGGTCGAGACGACCGAGTTGGTGGACGGGCGTCGTCGGTTCAAGGGTACCTTGGGCGGGGTCGAGGGTGAGGAAGTGCTGATCCAGATCGAGGAGGCGGGCGAGCCTGTCGTGATCGGGTTGCAGTTCGAGTGGCTGGCAGATGCCAAGCTGATCCTGACCGATGAGTTGATTACCGAAATGCTGCGCCAGAAAAAGGCCAGCGGCAATTTTGATGAGACGCAGTTCGACGAAGTTCAAACCTCGGAAAGCGACGAAGACGACGCTGCCGAGCCAATCAAACACTAAGCAGGGATCAGAAAATGGCCATCACGTCAGCCAACCAGCTTGAGCTTTTGCAGACCGCCGAGGCGGTGGCGCGGGAAAAGATGATCGACCCGGATCTGGTGATCCAGGCGATGGAGGATTCGTTGGCGCGTGCTGCGAAGTCGCGTTACGGGGCCGAAATGGACATCCGTGTCAACATCGACCGCAAGACCGGCCGGGCGCTGTTTGCGCGGGTGCGGACGGTGGTCGAGGATGACGCGGTGGAGAATCACCATGCGCAGATCACGCTGAAGCAGGCGGCGACGCTGAAGAAAGACCCGGCCATTGGCGATGAGATCATCGACGAAGTGCCGCCGGTGGACCTGGGGCGAATCGCTGCCCAGTCGGCCAAGCAGGTGATTCTGCAGAAGGTGCGCGAGGCAGAGCGGGACCGTCAGTTCGAAGAATTCAAGGACCGCAAGGGCACGATCATCAACGGTCAGGTCAAGCGCGAGGAATACGGCAACATCATCGTCGACATCGGCCGGGGCGAAGCCATCCTGCGGCGGAACGAAAAGATCGGCCGCGAATCCTATCGCCCGAACGATCGCATCCGCGCCTATATCAAGGACGTCCGTCGCGAGGCTCGGGGGCCGCAGGTGTTCCTGTCGCGGACCGACCCGCAGTTCATGGCTGAACTGTTCAAGATGGAAGTGCCCGAGATTTATGACGGCATCATCGAGATCAAGGCCGTGGCGCGTGATCCCGGTTCGCGGGCCAAGATTGCTGTGATCAGCTATGACAACTCGATCGACCCGGTCGGTGCCTGCGTGGGTATGCGCGGCAGCCGTGTTCAGGCCGTGGTGAACGAATTGCAGGGCGAGAAGATCGACATCATTCCTTGGAATCAGGATCAGGCGACGTTCCTGGTGAACGCGCTGCAACCGGCCGAGGTCAGCAAGGTTGTGATCGACGAGGAGAACGGCAAGATCATCGTGGTGGTCCCGGACGAGCAGTTGTCGCTGGCAATTGGTCGGCGTGGCCAGAACGTGCGGTTGGCCAGCCAGCTGACGGCGCTGGACATCGACATCATGACCGAAACCGACGAATCGGCGCGGCGTCAGGCGGAGTTTGCGGATCGGACCAAACTGTTCATCGATACGCTGGATATCGACGAGATGATGGCCCAGTTGCTGGTGTCCGAAGGGTTCACCAACCTGGAAGAAGTGGCCTATGTCGACACCGAAGAACTGCTGTCGATTGACGGGTTCGACGAGGCGACGGCAGGGGAATTGCAAGCCCGTGCAAGGGATTACCTGGAGGCGGCCAATGCCAAGGCCTTGGAAAATGCCCGGGCGCTGGGGGTCGAGGACAGTCTGATCGAGTTTGAGGGGCTGACGCCGCAAATGATTGAGGCGCTTGCCAATGACGGCATCAAGACGCTGGAAGACTTTGCAACCTGCGCGGACTGGGAACTGGCCGGTGGCTGGACCACGGTCAACGGGGCGCGGCACAAGGATGAGGGCGTGCTGGAGAAGTTTGACGTGAGCCTTGAGGAGGCGCAGACGCTGGTCATGACGGCGCGGGTGATGCTGGGCTGGGTCGATCCGACCGAGCTGGAAGCGGCGCCCGAAGACGAAGAAGAGGAGGCCGAGGTCTGATCTCAGACCTCGGGTTCAGCGCGTGACACGCGGCGGCCGTATCAACGAAGCAGACGATCCCGAACGCAAGTGCATTGTGTCGGGTGAGGTTCAGCCCAAGGCAGGGCTGATCCGCTTTTGCGTGGGGCCGGACGGTCAGGTTGTGGCCGATGTCATGAACAAATTGCCGGGTCGGGGGTTCTATGTGACTGCCGACCGGGCGATGATTGAGAAGGCTGCCAAGAAGGGTGTCTTTGCCCGGGCGGCCAAGCAGGCTGTGACGGTGCCTGCCGATTTGCCCGATCTGGTCGAGGCGTTTGTGCTGCGGCGGGTGATCGAAATGATCTCGCTGACCCGCAAGGCGAATGCGGCGGTGATGGGGTACGAGAAGGTCAAGGACTGGCTGCAAACTGGCAAGGCTGTCGTTTTGTTGCAGTCGTCCGACGGGTCGGAGCGTGGCAAGACAAAGCTGCGGATGCCGTCGGAAAACGGTCGGTATATTGGTTGTTTGACCGCTGCGGAATTGGGTTTGGCTTTCGGTCGCGAACGTGCGATACACGCCGCGCTTGCGGCTGGTGGACTCACAAAGCGTGTTGTAGAGGAAGCGGCAAGGCTGGAGGGGTTGCGCGTGCAATCCGGCCAGCAGGATGGCGGCGAGACCGCCCTGAAGGATACGTAGGACGCATGAACGATACTGACGGCAAGAAACCCCTCGGCTTGGGTGGCGGCGCACCCCGTTCTGGTCAGGTGAAGCAAAGCTTCAGCCATGGCCGGACGAAAAGCGTCGTCGTCGAGGTCAAGCGCAAGCTGAACGTGGTGCATACCAAGCCTGGCGCGCCTGCGACGGCGGCGGGTGGTGCAGCGGCGCCGCGTCTGGGCGATCCGTCCAAGCGGCCGGCGGGGATTTCCGATGTCGAGTTGGAACGCCGTCTGGCGGCGCTGAAGGCGCACAAGTCCCGCGAAGTCGAGGATAATGCG
>CAMDHB010000280.1 GCA_945897655.1 Pseudorhodobacter antarcticus | reverse complement strand
ACGGTTGCGGGGTGGCTTGGGGCTTTTGCAGTTGGTGCCATTTTTGTCTGGTATGGATTTCCGCAGGTTTTGCTGGTGCTGTCTCCCTTGGTCGCCTTTGCAGGCCAGATCGGGGACATCGCGGAAAGCTGGCTGAAGCGGAGGGCGGGGGTCAAGGATTCATCCACCTTGATCCCAGGTCACGGTGGCGTGCTTGACCGTTTTGATGCGTTGATTGGGGCCACTTTGGCCGTTCAGGGGCTGACTTTGGTCTTGCCGGGGTTGGGCTGACTTATGCGCAAGATTTCGGTATTTGGGGCGACAGGATCGATCGGCGAGAACACCTTTGATCTGCTGATGCGCCAAGGTGGGGCAGAGGCTGTTCACATGGTCGCAGTGACCGGAGGCCGCAATTCAAGGCGGCTTGCGGACATGGCGCGCGCCTTGCGGGCCGAGGTTGCGGTTTGTGCGGACGAAGGGTGTCTGGCGGATTTGAAAGACGCGCTTGCAGGGTCAGGGATCGAGACTGCGGCAGGTGCCCAAGCGATGCGGGACGCGGCGGATCGTCCGGTTGACTGGGCCATGTCGGCGATTGTGGGCGCTGCGGGGCTGCAGCCTGGCATGCAGGTCTTGCGGCAGGGAGCGACGCTTGCCCTTGCCAACAAGGAAAGTCTTGTCACGGCGGGCCAGTTGATGTTGGCCACGGCTGAGGCCAAAGGTGCCCGCATCCTGCCGGTGGATAGCGAGCATTCGGCAATCTTTCAGGCGCTGACCGGGGAAGACATCAGCGCGGTCGAGCGGATCATTTTGACCGCGTCGGGTGGGGCGCTGCGCGATTGGCCGACTGAACGTTTGGCACAGGCCAAGCTGGCGGATGCGCTGGCCCATCCCAACTGGTCAATGGGCGCGCGGATCACCATCGATTCCGCTTCCATGTTCAACAAGGCGATGGAAGTCATTGAAACCCGTGAATTCTTTGGGGTCGAGCCGGATCAGATCGAGGTGATCATACATCCCGAATCGCTGATCCATTCGATGGTCGGCTTTCACGATGGGGCGATCATGGCGCATCTGGGTGCTGCGGATATGCGCCATGCCATTGGATTTGCCTTGAACTGGCCGGTGCGCCAACCGCTGCCGGTGGCACGGCTGGACCTTGCGGCAGTGGGGGCTTTGACGTTCCGTGCCCCTGACATGGGTCGTTTTCCGGCACTGCGTCTGGCCCGTGAGGTGATGGCACAGCGCGGGTTGGCCGGGGCGGTGTTCAATGCGGCGAAGGAAATTGCCTTGGACAAGTTCATTGCGGGTCAGATCGGATTCATGGATATGGCAGGTCTGGTCGAGACAACCTTGGCCAGACTTTCGGGCGAGACCAGCCTTGGAAAAGCCGCAGCTTCGTTGGATGACGTTCTTGCGATGGACCAACTTGCGCGGATTCGGGCCAGTGAAGCAAAAGTATAGGGGCGTGATTTGGAACTGACTTCACTGTTTTCAGCCTTTGGTGGCGGCGTTCAGGCGTTTGCTGCACTGCTGGTGGTGATCGTCATCATCGTCACGATCCATGAATATGGCCATTACATCGTTGGCCGGTGGTGCGGCATTCATGCTGAAGTATTCTCGATCGGTTTTGGACGTCCGATCTGGAGCCGGGTCGACAGACGCGGAACCCGTTGGCAGATCGCGCTTATTCCGCTTGGGGGGTATGTTCGGTTCATGGGTGACGCGGATGCGTCTTCCCGTCCGGGAAAACTGCCAAGTGGTTTGACTGCCGATGAGCGGCGCCACACCATGCAGGGTGCGCCGCTGTGGGCGCGATCCTTGACCGTGTTGGCTGGCCCGGCCTTTAACATCTTCCTGACCGTGGCGCTGTTTTTTGGTTTGATCATGTGGTCTGGCGTTTCGGACGACAGTTCCGTGATCGGATCTATCGAAGAGATGCCGGGCGAACAGGTTCCGTTGCAGATTGGTGACCGCATCATTTCGCTTGATGGCGTTCTGACCCCGGATTTCAAGGCGCTGGTCACGCAGGCCAAGACCCTGACAGACCGTGCGTCTGTGACTTATGTCATTGAACGGGGTGGAGAAACCCTGACGATAGACGGCCCGAACCCGGTGCCGCCGCTGGTGCAATCGGTGACACTGAATTCCGCAGCCGAAGATGCCGGGTTGCAAATTGGGGATCTGTTCGTGGCGGTGGACGGCCAATCCATCATCGCATTTGACCAGATGCCGCCCCTTGTCGAAGCGTCGCAGGGCGCACCAATGGCGTTGGTCATCCAGCGGGGCGACGAGACCATCAACCTGACCTTGACCCCGCGCCGGGCTGATCTGCCCAATGCGGAGGGTGGTTTTGATACGCGTTGGCTGATCGGGGTCACGGGAGGCCAATTGTTTGGCCCGACGACCCGCACACCAGGCCTGTTCGAAGCTGCGAGCCTTTCGGTCGAGCGCAGTTGGTTCATGGCCAAGACCAACCTGAACGGCATTGCCCAGATCATTCTGGGAACGATCAGCAGTTGCAACCTTTCTGGCCCCATCGGAATGGCCAAAGTCGCGGCTGCCGCGGTGCAGTCGGGATTTGAGACATTTGTCGGTACCTTGGCGCTGATGTCCTTGACCATCGGACTGGCCAACTTGCTGCCCATTCCGGTGTTGGATGGCGGCCATCTGGTCTTTCACCTTTATGAGGCGATCACCGGGCGCCCGCCGACAGATCGCGTTTTGCAGGTGTTGATGACCTTTGGCTTGACCATACTGATTGGTCTGATGCTGTTCGCCTTTTCGAACGATCTGTTCCTGTGCAACTGATCTGACTTCAGGCTTATCCACAGGTTTCTACGCAGAAAACCGCCCGGAGGGCCATGCAAGCCAACAACCGCCTCCGCAAGTCTTTTGACAAGCCTGCACCGAAAAGCTAGGCAGACTCAAGGTGAGGTGTGGAATGGAATGGGACATGCAAATCAGAGTGATGGCCATGCGTTGGCTGACAACGCGGTTGGGCCACGGTTTGCGGCTGATTTCGTTTATGTGTTTGATCGCATTGGTATCCTTGGCCACCACCCAGTTTGCCCGTGCACAAAGCTTTGATTTTTCGGCCGTCACGATTGAGGGGAACACCCGTGTCGATGCGGCGACGATTCTTGCCTATGCAGCCCTGGAGCGGGGAAAGCCAGTCAGTGCTGCGGCGCTGAACGATGCCTATCAGCGCATCGTCAACGCGGGTCTGTTTGAATCCGTTGATTTGCAGCCCCGGGGTAGCACGCTTGTCATCGTGGTCAAGGAACTGCCGATGATTGACGTGGTCGACTACCAGGGTAACAAGCGGATCAAGGATGAAGCCCTGATCGAAGTCACCAAGTCCCGCTCGCGTCTGGTTTATTCCCCATCGCAGGCCGAGGCGGACGCAGCTGCGATTGCAGAGTTTTATCTGGCGAAAGGCCGCATGGCGGCCAGCGTGACGCCGCGGATCGTCCGCCAGCCAGACAACCGTGTCAGTCTTGTGTTCGAGATAGCTGAAGGCGATGTTGCCGAGATCAACAGGTTGAACTTCATCGGTAACCGGGATTTTTCGGATTACAGGCTGCGGCAACTGTTGCGGACCAAGCAGGCGGGCCTTCTTCGTGCCGTTGTCCAGCGCGATACTTTTGACGAAACGCGGTTGCCGTTGGACGAACAGCTTTTGCGCGATTTCTATCTGTCGCGTGGCTACATCGACTTTGAGGTTCTAGACGCCACAGCCGAATACTCGCGCGAGCGCGACGCCACGTTTTTGACATTCACCATTCGGGAAGGCCGCAGTTTCAAGATCGGCACCGTGAACACGGTGTCCGAAGTTGAAGGTCTGGACGCGGCTGAGTTTGACAAGGTACGTCGGCTACGCAGTGGCGTAACCTATTCACCCAACATCATCGACAACAATCTTAGCGCCATGGAATCTCTGGCCCTGAAGAAGGGGCTCAATTTCATACGCGTCGACCCGCGCATCACCCGAAACGATCAGGATGGGACACTCAATGTTACGTTTGCCATCGTCAGGGGCGAACGCGTCTTTGTCGAGAGGATCGATATCGAGGGAAACACGACGACGTTGGATAGTGTAATTCGGCGCCAGTTCCGCACTGTTGAGGGTGATCCCTTGAACGGCAGCGAGATCCGTCAGGCAGCAGAACGCATCCGAGCGCTTGGCTATTTTCAGGAGGTAAGCGTCAACGCGCGGAGCGGCAGTTCGGCCGATCAGGCGGTGGTGAAGGTGGAAGTTACCGAACAGCCAACGGGTTCGATCAGTTTTGGCGCCACTTATGGCATCGCAAACGGTTTTGGTTTGAACTTTGGCTTCAGCGAGACAAACTTTCTGGGCAGGGGGCAAAGCCTGACTGTGAACGTGCAGAGCGGGACAGACAACGTCGACTCGGTCGTCGACTTTACTGATCCTGCGTTCCTTGGACGTGATTTGGCATTCGGGTTCGGCGCGACCCTGTCGCAGTCGACCCACAACAACGCAAACTACGATACGCGCAACATGTCGCTGTCACCGTCAATTGCCTTTCCACTCTCTGACACAAGCCGCCTTCGGATTGGCTACACTCTGTCTGACGACGAAGTTCTGAATGTCGATGATCCTGAATCCTCGGCAATTCTGCTTGCAGAGGAGGGGCAAAGGCTGACTTCGCGGGTTGGGTATTCGTTTTCCTACGACAATCGGTTGTCTGGTCTGAACACAGTTGGTGGGGTCCTTGTCCGCTTTGGTCAGGAT
>CAMDHB010000279.1 GCA_945897655.1 Pseudorhodobacter antarcticus | reverse complement strand
ACGAATTCTCAAGCATTTCGTGCGGCAAGTGCCGCCAAGGCACGCCCCCGCCCCTCAGCCAAGCCTACCACCGGCGCAGGATAGGGCGTATCCTGCTGCAAACCCCAGGCGCGCGGCACCGCCACAAAGAAATCCCGCGCCCGTGGCGAGGATTTGTGCAGCCACTTCGCCCGGTACGCCCCATCGGGGTCAAACTTTTCGGCCTGCGTGGCGGGGTTGAAGATGCGGAAATAGGGGGCGGCATCTGGCCCCGATCCTGCCACCCACTGCCAGCCCATCGCATTGCTGGCCGGGTCCCAGTCCGTCAGACATTCGGCAAACCAATCCAGTCCCACCCGCCAGTCGGTCAGCAGATGCTTGGTCAAATAGCTTGCCACGATCATCCGCGCCCGGTTGTGCATGGTGCCCGTCACATACATTTGCCGCATCGCCGCATCGACCAAAGGCTCGCCCGTCATGCCGCGCCGCCAACGTTCGGCATCGGCGTTGTCGTCCCGCCAGCCAAAACCGTCCCAAGCCTCGCGCCAGTTCCGCGTCGTAATCTGGGGCGAATGAAACACCAGATGATAGGCAAACTCGCGCCAGACCAGTTCCTTCAGGAACGTCTCGGCCCCCGCGCGCCCCTCCTGCATCGCCCGCCAACCGCCATGCCAGATCTGGCGGGGCGAGATTTCACCATAAGTCAGGTTTTCGGCCAGACCCGATGTGGCATCCTCGGCCATGAAATCCCGCCGCTCGGCATAGCCAGCAACTGGCCCGGCCAGAAACGCATCCAGACGCGCCAAAGCCGCCACCTCGCCCACCCGCTGAAACGGGGCCGCAACTGCCGCCCCGCGCGCCATGCCTGCGGCCAGATGCCAATCCTCCAACCGCTCGGACACTGGCAGAACCGCCGGCCCACGCAACGCGGCGGGCGCAGGCACACAGGCGGCAACCTCTCGTGGTCGCACTGCCCGCCAAAAGGGTGTGAACACCTTGTAAGTCCCGCCATCCCCGGTCGCCACCGTCCAGGGTTCGTGCAGCACATGCCCGGCCAAGCTTTCCGCGTCGATCCCCTGCCCCTTCAGCCCGGCCTTGACCGCCTGATCCCGCGCCTTTGAGATGGGGTCATAAAGCCGCGACCACCGCACACCCGTAGCCCCGGTTTCGCGCGCCAGCGTGCCCAAAACCTCCAGCGCGGGCCCGCGCCGCAGGATCAGCGTCGCACCAATCGCCCGCAGTGCCGCCGCAAACGCCGCCACCGACAGCCCCAACCGCCATTTCGCCGCAGCACCCTGCGCCTCGGTCTCAGGGTCCAGTACGAAAACCGGGATCAGGGGCCGCCCAGTCGCCACTGCCGCCGACAGCATCGGCTGATCGAACAGCCGCAAGTCGCGCCGGAACCACAGGATCAAAGGCGCGTCATTCATACCGGTATTCCCAAAGCCATCTGCAGTTTACGAATGCCAGCGCCCATCGGATCACCCGCATTCACCCTTTCGCAATGACTCCGGGGAACGCCCCTACAGCACCCGGTCCAGCGCCGCGATCAGACGCGCCACATCATCGGGGCTGGTGTAATGCGTCGCACTCATCCGCAGCACACCCTTGGCTCGGTCAATCCCCATCGCCTCGATCGGGCGCACGGCATAGAAATCGCCACCCCAGCAGGCAATGCCATCACGCCCCAGCGCCTCGGACACAGGCTCGGCTGCCCGTCCCAGATCCACCGCCACCGTTGGCGCGCGCAAGCCTGCATCGCGCGGACCGACCAGCCGCACGTCGTTGCGTGCGGACAGATAATCCAGCAGGGGGGCAATCACCTCAACCTCTGCGTCGCGCATCAGATCATGCACCGCGACGTTGCGCGCCCGGGCTGTCGCCTCCCCGCCGAAGTGATGGGCGTAAAGCGCGTCGATATAATCCGCCATGCCCGCACTGGCCGCGATCTGGGCATGGTCCGGCCCCGCCGGGGTGAACCGCTTGTACAAGGTGCCCGCATTGAACCAATGGCCCTGCGCCGGCAACTCGGCCCCAAACTCCGCCGATATCAACATGATGCCCTGATGCGGCCCGTAAGTTTTATAGGCGCTGAACAGATATACATCGCACCCCAGCGCCGGAAAATCCGGCAAGCCATGCGGTGCATAGCTGACCCCGTCCACCACCGTCCGCGCCCCTGCCGCCCGCGCCATCGCGCAGATCTCGGCCACCGGGTTGATCTCGGCCACCACATTGGAACAATGCGGAAAGGCGACCAGCCGAACCTTGCCATCCGCCAAAAGCGCCTGCAACCCGGCGGGGTCCAGATGGCCGGTCAAGGGATCAATCTGCCACTCCCGCACCTCAACCCCTTCCGCAGCCAGCCTGCGCCAGACACCGGAATTGGCCTCATGATCCTGATTTGTCACCACAATCGCGGCACCCGCATCGCGCAGCCACAGCCGTACCGCTTGCGCCAGCACATAGGTGTTGGATGATGTCGACGGCCCAAAGCTCAACTCTTCCCGCGCAACACCCATCAGCGCCGCCAACCGGTCACGCGCCTCGTCCATCTCGGCACCGCCCGCCTGCGCGCCCGGATAGGGGCCATAAGGCTGCACCTTCCGTTCGGTGTAAAAGCGATGCAACCGCTGGACCACCTGCCGGCAGGGATAAGACCCGCCCGCGTTTTCGAAAAAGGCATGGGACGAAAGCAGCGGTTCGGCAAATGCGGGGAACTGGCTGCGGACAAAGGTCAGGTCAAGCTTGGTCATGGGAACCCTGTGTATCTCGTTGCGCTTTGGCAGGATCCTTCCCTGCCCCGGCGGGTCTTCCCACCAAACCGGCCCTCCCGGCAGCCGCCCGCCCAGAACATCCCGGCAATCGACCCCATTGGTCTATCGCCCATGTTTCGGGCTGTAAAGCTTCCGATTGAGCCCGAAATCCGGGCAATCCCCCCCTTGCAAGGAATTTTCTCGCTCCCCATTTCATCATCTGCAAAGATCGTTAGATTACCCGTGCAATCAATCCGCCAAGACGGACCGCCGAATGGTCCCGACACAAACAAGGAGAGCCCATGTCCATCAGAACCCTGCTTCTCGCCTCTGCCGCCCTGGCCCTCGCTGCCACCACCGTCCGAGCCGAGGATCCGAACCTGACCGTATTTGACTGGTCCGGTTTCGAAGAACCCGCCCTGATCCAGCCCTATGTCGCGAAATACGGCTCAATTCCGACCTACGCCCTGTTCGGCGACGATGATGAAGCGTTTCAAAAGCTGACCTCCGGCTTCAAGGCTGATGTGGCCCATCCCTGCAGCCAGATGATCCAGAAGTACCGCGACGCCGGCATCATCGAACCTTGGGATGTTTCGCGCATCCCGAACTTTGCCCAGATCGATCCGCGCTTCCTGAACTCGACCATCTTCAAGGATGACACCGGCGTCTGGTACATCCCGACCGATTTCGCCTATACCGCCGTCGCCTTCAACACGAACGACGTGCCCGCCGAAGACGTGGCCTCGCTGTCGGTGTTCACCAACCCCAAGTATGAAGGCCGCATCTCGCTGCCCGACAATGCCGACGACGTCTGGGCCCTTGCCCTGCTCGCCACCGGCGTCACCGACTGGACCGCGATCACCGAAGACCAGTTCGCCGCCGCTGCCGCCTGGCTGCGCACCGTGAACCCGCTGGTCAAGGCCTACTGGTCCGACCCCTCGCAACTCAGCCAGTTGATGGCCTCGGGCGAGATTCAGGTCGCCTGGTCATGGAACGATTCGATTGCCCTGCTGCGCGAACAGGAATTCCCCGTGGGCTTCCAGCGTCAGGCGGCCGAGGGCGCGTCTTCGTGGTTCTGCGGCTATGTCAACCTCAAGGACGGCCCCGGCAGCGAAGACCAGGCCTATGAGTTCATCAACGCTTGGCTTGATGACGGTTCGGCCCGGGGCCTCTTGGAAAACTTCGGCTATGCCGCAACCCAGATGGCCGGCATGGCCAAGATTTCGGCTGACGAGTTGAAGGCCGCCGATGTTGACCCGATCTCGACCACACTTCTGGCCCAAACCCCGCTGGACCCGGCCATGCGCGACCGCATGGTGGCGGAATTCGAGAATATCAAGTCGGGCTTCTGATCCTACTCAAATCACCCAAACGCCCGGTCCCCGTGCCGGGCGTTTTCATTCAAGGGGCCGCTCATGTCGCACTGGTTCACCACAACCCCCGCCGCCCCCGGTGTGTTCCTGACCACCGAACCCCATGTGAACAGCTTTTTCCGCGCCAATTGCTACACGGTCCTGGGCCGCAATGCTGATCTGCAATTCGACTTCGGCTCGGGCCTGCTGCCCTACCGCCCCGCCCTGCCCCTGACCGGCGCGCCAGTTCTGGCCATAGCCTCCCATGCCCATATCGACCATGTCGGCGGCTTTCATGAATTTGCCACCCGTTTGGGCCACGCGGCCGAGGCGGCAGGTTTTGCCGACATGAACGACACATCCACCCTCAAACACCTGTTCCGCGATCAAGCCTTTGGCCCCAGCCTGACACAGCCACCCCATTCCGGCTTTCGCTTGGCCGACTGGACCCTGACCCCCGCCCCCCTGACCGGCCTTCTGGCCGAGGGTGACCGCATCGACCTTGGCTCGCGCACCTTCACCGTCCTGCACCTGCCCGGCCATTCCCCCGGCGGCATCGGCCTTTTGGACGAACACGCCGGCCTGCTTCTGGCCGGTGACGCGGTCTATGACGATGACCTGCTCGACGATATCCCAGGCGCTTCGGTGCCC
>CAMDHB010000278.1 GCA_945897655.1 Pseudorhodobacter antarcticus | reverse complement strand
AGTCAGGGCGCGGGAGTGGGGTTGCTGTCGATCCTGCGGCCGGTGCTGGTGGCCGAGATTTTGGGGCGGCGGGGGTTTGGCACGGTGTCGGGGGCTGCGGCGGTGGCGCCGATATTGGCCAGTGCGGCGGCGCCCTCGGTCGGGGCGGTGCTGCTGGTGTGGGGCGGGCCGGGGTTGGTTTATGATTGTATTCTGGGGATGACGCTGGCGGCGTTTGCGGTTGGCGTCTGGCTGGCGCTGGGGCGGCGGCGGTTGGAAGGTTAGGACCAAAATCCTTCGAAGGATTTTGCAAATTTCTTCGAAGAAATTTGGGTCTTGGGGTGGGCGTCAGGCCCAGTTGGGCGGGCGTTTGCCAAGGAAGGCGGTGATGCCTTCGTCGGTGTCGGGCTGCATCAGGTTTTCAACCATGGTCGCGCTGGCCGTGATGTAGGCCGCGGCCAGATCGGCGGCGTTGTGGGCGGTGAAGCCGCGTTTGCCGAGGGCGAGGGCGGAGGGGAGTTTGCCGGCCAATGTTTGGGCAAGGGCAAGCGCTTTGCCGTGCAGATTGCCGGGTGAGGTGATTTGGGTGACAAGGCCCAGCTCGTTTGCGCGGTGCGCGCCCATGAACTCACCCGTGGCGGCCAGATAGAAGGCCATCGGCGCGGGGATCTTGCGCGACAGGGCGACGAGGGGGGTTGAGCAGAAAAGGCCGATGTTGACGCCGTTCACGCCAAAGCGGGCGGAATCGGTGGAAACGACCATGTCACAGCTGGCGGCAAGCTGGCAGCCGGCGGCGGTGGCGATGCCTTGGACTTCAGCGATCACGGGTTGGGGCAGGGCGGTGATTTGCTGCATCACCTGCGAGCAGAGGGCAAAGAGCGCGGCAAAGGCGGCGCGGCCCTGATCTGGGGCAGTGCGGTAGCCTTGGATTTCCTTCAGGTCATGGCCTGCGCAGAAGTTCTTGCCCGCTGCGGCAAGGATGACGACGCGCTGGGTGGAGGTGGCGATCTGTTGCAGTTCGGCGCTGAGGGCCAGAAGCATGGGGGTGGAGAGCGCGTTCAGGCTGTGGGGCGCGTTCAGGGTCAGGGTAGTGATGGGGCCCAGATCATCGCGCAAAAGGATGGGGTCGGACATCGCAATCTCCTGTTTTGCAAGTGCAAAGGCCGCGCCGGGGTGGGCGCGGCCTTGGGGGGTGGCGAGACGCGATCAGACCTTGTTCAGGCTGAACTTGCCTTCGATCCTGGCGCCGCTTTCGATGATGAGGGTGGTGTAGCTGACATCGGCAGCCACCTCGGCCGAGGCGCGCAGGGCAAAGGCGTGGGTGGCGACGGACCCATCCAGTTTGCCCTTCACCTCGACCGTTTCGGCGGAGACGGTGCCGGTCATGCGGCCTTCGATGCCGACGACAAGGCCACGGGCGGACAGGTTGCCCTCAATCTCGCCCAGAACCTCGATCGTGCCGGTGGAGGAGATTTCGCCAGTGATCCGCAGATCCTGCGCCAGAACGGATTTCGTATTGCCGCCTGTCCCGCGGTTTTGCGGGGCGGGGGCGGAGGTCGGGTCGGGGGATTTGCTGAACATGAGGCGGTCCTGGAATGGGCGGGCCGGACGCGGACCCCTGAAGGGCCTGTCGCGGGATAGGCAGGATAAGGACCAAAAGGGGGCGTCCGGTCAAGGGTGGAGCGTGCACTGGCGCGGTTGCAATGCAAATTCGCGCCGCCTTTGTGTCGTGTTCGGGCTGGCAGTGGGGCGGCTGCGGTGATTGGATGCGGATGAAACGGGCAGAAGGACGGGAATTCATGGGCGAGGCTGCGGGAGACGGATTTTTCAAACCGGTGTCGGGGTTCGATTTGCCGCGATTCGCGGGCATACCGACCTTCATGCGCCTGCCGCATGTGGGCTTTGACCACCCGCGCTTTGCCGAGGTGCAGATCGGGTTGATCGGGGCACCCTGGGATGGGGGCACGACGAACCGGCCCGGGCCGCGGCATGGGCCGCGTCAATTGCGCGATCTGTCCACCATGATCCGGGCGCAGAACGGGGCGACCTGGGTGGCGCCATTTGAGTTGGCCCGCTGTGCGGACCTGGGCGATGTGGCGCCGAACCCCGGCGATCTGATGGACTCACTGGCGCGGATGGAGGCCTTTTACACGCGGGTGCGGGCGGCTGGGATCTTGCCGTTGACCGGGGGCGGGGACCATCTGTGCACGCTGCCCATTCTGCGGGCTTTGGGGAAGGGGCGGCCACTGGGGATGATCCAGTTTGACAGCCATACGGACCTGAACGACATCTATTTCGGGACGTCCCGCTATAACCACGGCACGCCGTTCCGGCGGGCGGTGGAAGAGGGGCTGCTGGACCCCAAGCGCTATGTCATCATCGGCATTCGCGGGACGGCGTATGGGCGGGAGGATTGGGACTTTGCAGCCTCGGTCGGTATTCGGATCATTCCGATTGCGGAGTTCCATGCCCGGGGGGCCGAGGATGTGATGGTCGAGGCGCGGGAGATTGTCGGGCAGGGGGAGACTTACGTCACCTATGACATCGACTTTGTCGACCCGACCTTTGCGCCGGGGACGGGCACGCCCGAGGTGGGTGGGCCGAACTCTTGGCAGGCGTTGCAGGTGGCGCGGGGCTTGCGCGGGCTGAATGTGGTGGGGGCCGATCTGGTCGAGGTGTCGCCGCCGTTTGATGCCAGTGGCGGGACGGCGTGGTTGGGCGTTTCGTTGATGTTCGAGATGCTGTGCGTGATGGCGGAGCGGGTCGCGGGTTGAACCATCCGGGGCGCTGCCACGGACCCCGGAGTATTTTTGCCGAAATGAAAGGGATTGCGATGGATATGATCATCACGGGCGCGCGGGTTCTGACGATGGACGAGGGCCGCCCAAGGGCCGAGGCGGTTGCGGTTGCCGGGGGGCGGATCGTCGCCGTGGGGACCGATGCGGAGGTCACAGCGCTGGCCGGGCCGGAGACGCAGGTTGTGCAGGCGGGTGGGCGGACGCTGTTGCCGGGGTTTGTGGAGAGCCATCTGCATCTGGTGCTGGGTGGCAATGAACTGGCGCAGTTACAGCTTGGCGGGGTGGCGGGGATTGAAGCGCTGTCGGCGGCGGTTCAGGCCTATGCGGCGGCGAACCCGGATCTGCCGTTGGTGATGGCGCAGGGCGCGGCCTATGAAATTCTGGATCATGCGGTGACGCGGCACGATCTGGACCGGATCATGGAGCGGCCGATGGCGATGATGGCACCAGATCACCACACGGTCTGGGCCAACACGGCGGCCTTGCAGGCGGCGGGGTTGTTGCAGGGGGCGGTGATGCCACCCGGCCATGAGGTTGTCATGGAGAACGGTCTGGCGATTGGCGAGTTGCGCGAGTTCGAGGCATTTGGCCCGGTGCTGGCCCTGACCGGTGCGGGGCACTTGCAGTTGGGCATTGCGACGGGGGGGGAGCCGGAGCCTTGGCCTTCGCCCGAGCAGCGGGAGCGGGACAAGGAGGTTGTGGCGGCGGGTCTGGCGCATTGCGCGGCTTACGGCTTCACCACGATGGTGAACATGGATGGCAACCGCTACACCTGCGCCCTGCTGGCCGAGATGCGCGATGAGGGGCGGTTGACTGCGCGGGTCAAGGTGCCCTTCCACTTCAAGCCGCATATGGAGTTGTCCGAGTTGGACCGGGCGTCAGCGATGACGGCGGAGTTTGCGGATGACTGGGTCAGTTCGGGCTTTGTGAAGATGTTCATGGACGGGGTGGTGGACAGCCGGACGGCGTTCATGCTGAACGACTATCCCGGGGTGCCGGGGCACAGGTCGGAGCCCTTGTTCGAACCTCAGCGGTTCAAGGCGGTCTGTGCCGAGATTGACCGGCGGGGTTTGCAGATTGCCGTGCATGCGATTGGCGACGGGGCGGTGCGCACCACGATTGATGGGTATGAGGCCGCGGGGCAGGCCAACGGCTTTCGCGACATGCGCCACCGGATCGAGCATATCGAGTTGATCGACCGGGCCGATGTGCCACGGCTGGGGGCCTTGGGGATCACGGCATCGTTGCAGCCACCCCATGCGCCGGGGGCAATGGAATTCCCCTTGTCGAGTATGGACAACGTCTTTGACCGTGCCCGCTGGCGCGACGCCTATCTGTGGAAGACGCTGAAGGACCACGGGGCCGCCGTGGCCTATGCCAGCGACTGGCCGGTGACGGATGTGTCGGTGATGCGGGGCATTCAGGCGCAGATGACGCGCGTACCGTTTGAGGGGGCAGATGACGAACGGCTGAGCCTGATGGAGACGCTGTACGCCTATACCGCCGGCGGGGCCTGGGCTGCGCATATGGAGGGGCTTTGCGGGCGGCTTGTTCCGGGTCTGGCAGCGGATCTGGTGCTGCTGGACGGGGATATCGAGTCGATTGCGGCGCAGGATTTGGGCCGGACCCCCGTGGCGCTGACGATCGTGGCGGGCAGGGTGACCCACAGGGGCGGGGGATTCGCGCGAGTCGGATGAACGATTCGCCGGTTTTTTGGGATTCGCCGCCCGCGCCTGTGGATAAGCTGTGCAAAGCGTCAGAGCCGAGTGTGAAAAACCCCTGTAAACGTTGAGCATGACAGAAAAATGTCAAACAATGCGATTTTTTCACTTGCGGCTTGGAACTGTGCGGCCTAGATAGCCCACATCGAAACGGTGCAGACGCGGAAACGCAGACGGACGGGACGACGCGGCGGTGCGAGACGCCACAGAATAACTGGATATACGACGGCAGATACGCCCGAAGTTCGG
>CAMDHB010000277.1 GCA_945897655.1 Pseudorhodobacter antarcticus | reverse complement strand
CAGGGCGGGGATTTCGGTATCGGTGGCCAGTTGTGCATCGATGCGGGCGCGTTCGGTGGCGTCCATCGGCGGCAACAGGTCAAGATAAGCAGCGCGGGCCTGGGGCGACATCGGGCGGCCCACGACGTGCAGGCCGTCGGGGATCAGGGCATCCTCGGCCTCAAGCAGCTTCAGCCAGAGGGTGGCGGGGGACTGGCCGGCCATGTCAACCACTGCGGCCTGTTCGGCGATCAGCGCCTCCAGCTCTGTGCGTTCATGGGCAGTGGGGGCGGTGGCGCGCCAGCGGGTCAGGGTTTCTTTCAACTCCACCAGACCCTTGTACAGACCCGCCTGCGACAGGGGCGGGGTCAGGTGGGTGATGGTGACGGCGTTCGAACGGCGCTTGGCCAAGGACGCCTCGGACGGGTTGTTGGCGGCGTAGAGATAGACGTTGGGCACCTCACCGATCAGGCGGTCGGGCCAGTCGCGGGCACCGAGGCCTGCCTGTTTGCCGGGCATGAATTCCAGTGCGCCATGCATGCCGAAGTGCAGGATAACGTCAGCCGAGAAGGTGTTGCGCAGCCACAGGTAGAACTGGACAAAGGCATGGGTTGGCGCAAAGCCGCGTTCGAACAGCAGGCGCATCGGGTCGCCTTCGTAGCCGAAGGTGGGTTGCAGGCCGACAAAGACATTGCCGAAGTGCTGGCCCAGAACAAAGACGTTGCGGCCATCGGACTGGATCTTGCCGGGGGCGGGGCCCCAGACAGCCTCGATCGCCTTGAGGGGCGGGGTGTTGCGCACGATGGTGTCGGCATCGACGAAGGCGGCGACGTTGGCGGGTTGGCCGAAGGTGGCGGCGTTGCCTTTCAGGACGGCGGCGCGCAGGTCATCGACGGTGGCGGGGACGTCGAGGGTATAGCCGCTGGCCTTGAGCCCTCTGAGGGTGTTGTGCAGGCTTTCGAACACCGACAGATAGGCGGCGGTGCCTGCGGCCCCGGCGTTGGGTGGGAAGCCAAAGAGGACGATGCCAACCTTTTTGTCGGCATTGCGCATCTGGCGCAGGCGGGCGAGGCGCAGGGTCTTTTCGGCCAGCGAGGTGATGCGTTCGTGGCAGGGCGACATCGTCTTGGACTCGGTGGAGCCCTTGCACATGTGCGAACAGCCCGAGCAGCCGTCCAACCCGTGGCGTCCGGCAAAGACCGTCGGGTTGGTCGCGCCATCGATTTCCGGCAGGGCGATCAGCATGGTGGTTTCGATGGGGCCGAGGCCCGATCCCGCGTTGGCCCATTGGCCAAGGGTCTGAAACTCCAGCGGGTGGGCGGCGATGTAGGGGACATCGAGGGCGGTCAGCGCGGTGACGGCGGCGTCGCTGTCATTATAGGCGGGGCCGCCGACCAGCGAGAAGCCGGTGAGGGAGACCATCGCGTCAATGCGAACCTGTCTGCCGTTCTGGAAAAAGGCGGTGATGGCGGGGCGACCGTCAAGGCCACCGGCAAAGGCGGGGACGCAGGCGATGCCGCGGGCCTCAAACGCGCGGATGACGGCGTCATAATGGGCGGTATCGGCGGAGAGCACATAGGAGCGCAGCATCAGAAGGCCGACCGTGGCGGTGGCGCCAGCGGGGCGGGGCAGATCGGCCAGGTTGGTGGTGATGCGGCCCGGAAGGGCGGGGTGGTAAAGAGCCACTTCGGGGTAGTCGATGGGCGCCTTGGACGCAGTGCCGCGCCAGTTCTGATGGGTCGAGTATTTCGAGATCAGAAAGCGGATCATCTGCTCCATATTGTCGTCAGAGCCGCCGAGCCAATACTGCATCATCAAGAACCAGGCGCGCAGGTCCTGCGCCTTGCCGGGGATGAAGCGCAGGATCTTGGGGATGCGGCGCAGCATCGACATCTGGCGCTCGCCCGAGGCTTCGGAATTGCCCTTTTGGGGTTTCAGCTTTTTCAGCATCGCCATCAGGCCCGAGGCGGGCTTGGCCATGTCCAGATCGCCCATGCGGGTCAGCTTGGTGATCTGGGCATCCGCGATGATGCCGACAAAGGCATCGCTGCGGGAGCGGGCGGCGGTCAGATCGGGCAGGATGGCGTTGATGTGTTCTTCGATGAAGATCAGGTTCGCAACAACGATATCGGCGGTTTTCAGAGCGGCCTTGGCATTGGCCAGCGACTGGGGATTTTCTGCCCATTCCGCAGCAGCGTGGACGGAGACGTTGAGGCCGGGAAAGTCACGGGCCAGGCGGGGCGCAATACGGGCAGCGGGACCGGCGGCATGGCTGTCCAGCGTGACGATCACGATGTTGTAGCCGACGCGCGTACCTTGGAAGTTGGGCTCAACGTGCATAGTGGGACTTTGCCTCGTAGAGGGTGTCGATACTGATCCGGGTCAGTCCCTTTTCCTGGGCAAACTTCTCGGTGTTGCGGCGGGCCTTGCCGCGTACGAAGAAGGGGATCTTCTTGAGCTCTTTCTCGGCATCGGCCAGCCAGACCACGTTGGTGGCATCGTCGGCGACCAGTGTCAGATGCGCGCCCTTGGCCGAGGGGGCGATTTCGTCGGGCATCGAGCCCGCCAAAATCGCAGCCGCAGGGGCGGCTTCAACGGCAACCTCACGTGGTTTGTGCGCGGCCCCATGGTGCGAGGCGCCGGCATCATCATGAAATTCGAAATCATCACGGAACATGTGCAGCAGGTGTTCTTCAAGGCCCATCACAAGCGGATGGATCCAGGTGTCGAAGATCACGTTGGCGCCCTCCCAGCCCATCTGGGGGGAATAGCGGGCGGGGAAATCCTGCACGTGGACGGGGGCCGAGATCACGGCGCAGGGAATGCCAAGGCGCTTGCCGATATGGCGTTCCATCTGGGTGCCCAGGATCAGTTCGGGTTGCAGGGCGGCGATGGCGGCCTCGACCTCAAGGTAATCGTCGGTGATGACAGCCTCGACCCCAAAGTCGCGGGCCAGGGCGCGGATCGGGCGCGCCATTTCCCGGTTGAAGCAACCAAGGCCCACCACATCGAACCCCATTTCGTCGCGGGCGATGCGGGCGGCGGCGGCAACGTGGGTGCCGTCACCGAACAGGAACACACGCTTGCCGGTCAGGTAGGTGCTGTCGACCGAGCGGGTCCACCACGGCAGGCGCAGGCGGGTGGTGTCAGTCTTGACGGGTAAGCCGGTGAGCTTGGCCACTTCGGCCAGAAAATCGCGGGTGGCCCCAACGCCGATGGGGACAGTTTTGGTATAGGGCTGCTTGAAGTTCGTCTCCAACCAGCGGGCGGCGGATTCGGCGTGTTCGGGGTACATCAGCACGTTGAAATGGGCCGCCCCCATGCGGGCGATGTCCGAGGGGCGGGCACCCATCGGCGCGCAGACGTTCACGGTCACGCCCATTTCGGACAGCATCCGCGTCAGTTCGGTGATGTCGTCACGGTGACGGAAGCCAAGGGCGGTGGGGCCGATCAGGTTGCATGTGATGGCTTCGGTGCGGGCAATGGGCTTGGCCAGGGCGCGAACGATCTGGAGGAAGGTTTCATCGGTGCCGAAACCCTCTTTCCGCTGATAGCTGGGCAATTCCAGCGGGATGACCGGGATGGACAGGCCCATGGTATCGGCCAGACCGCCGGGATCGTCCTGGATCAGTTCGGCGGTGCAAGAGGCGCCGACGATGATGGCTTCGGGCTGAAAACGTTCAACCGCGTCGGCGCAGGCGGTCTTGAACAGGGTGGCGGTGTCGGACCCCAGATCGCGGGCCTGAAAGGTGGTGTAGGTGACTGGCGGGCGATGGTCGCGCCGTTCGATCATGGTGAACAGAAGGTCGGCATAGGTGTCGCCCTGCGGCGCGTGCAGCACGTAATGCAGGCCCTTCATCGCGGTGGCGACACGCATGGCCCCCACATGGGGCGGGCCTTCATAGGTCCAGAGAGTCAGCTTCATTCGGCAGCCTCCAGCGGGGCAAGGTTTCGCAGAACGGCGCGGCGGCGCAGGGGGCGGGCGAAGAGGGCAGCAAGGTCGCCGGCCTGTTCGTAGAAATGCACCGGGGTGAACACCAACTCGATCGCCCATTTCGTCGCCAGACCCTCCGCCTCCAGCGGGTTGGCAAGGCCAAGGCCACACACGGTCAGATCGGCGCGGGCGGCGCGGGCGCGGGCCAGCTGGCGGTCAACATCCTGACCTTCCGAGATGGTCGGGCCCGGGGCCAGCAGGGCAAGATCCGGGGCCATCAGGTCGCGGTGCAGGAAGGGGGTGCCGACTTCGATGGCTGTCATGCCGCATTCGCGGGTGAGGAACCGGGCCAGCGGGATTTCAAGTTGGCTGTCGGGGAAGAAGAACACCGATTTGCCGGTCAGGGTTTGTGCGGCCGCAGCGATGGCCTTGGCTGCACGGGCGCGCGGCGCGGCGGTGACCTGATCGAACAGGGCCTGGGGCACGCCGAATTCCGTGGCGACGGCTTGCAACCAGGCGGTGGTGCCCGCCTCACCAAAGGGGAAGGGGGCGGGGATGTGGCGGGCACCGCGGCGTATCAGGGCAGCGTGGGTGTCACCCAGGAAGGGCTGGGTCAGGGCAAAGACAGTGTTGGGGCCGACGGCGGGCAGATCGCCGCTGCGTCGGGCGGGCAGACAGCGCACCGGACCGATGCCAAGGGCGGCGAGCAGGGCAAGGGCCTGATCCTCGACCACGTCAGGCAGGGCGCCAACCAACAAAAGCTCGCGCGCGGCCGTGGCGGGCAGGACGGGAACCATCGCGGCAAGGCAGGCATCCTCGCCTTGGGTAAATGTCGTCTCGATCCCCGAGCCGGAATAGTTCAGCACGCGG
>CAMDHB010000276.1 GCA_945897655.1 Pseudorhodobacter antarcticus | reverse complement strand
AGGCGAGCCATGAGGGTGTGATGGTGGCCGAGTTGATTGCGGGCGGGCATCCGCATCCGATCAAGCCAGGCTCGATTGCCGGGTGCACCTATTGCCATCCGCAGATTGCCAGCGTTGGCATGACCGAGGCGAAGGCCAAGGAAGCAGGCTTCACGGTGAAGGTGGGCCGCTTCCCCTTTATCGGCAACGGAAAGGCGATTGCGCTGGGCGAGGCGGAGGGCATGGTCAAGACCGTGTTTGATGCCAAGACGGGCGAGTTGCTGGGCGCGCATATGATCGGGGCCGAGGTAACCGAACTGATTCAAGGGTACGTCATCGGGCGCACGCTGGAGACGACGGAGGCCGAGTTGATGGAAACCGTCTTCCCGCATCCGACCCTGTCCGAGATGATGCATGAGTCGGTGCTGGACGCTTACGGGCGTGCGCTACACTTCTAGTATTCTGCAAGCATCCCGCAGGCGCCAAGGTGAAGGGACAGGATGGTGATCGACAGCGCCTCCTCGCCCAAGCCGTTTTGGCGCAGGAAGGCGGCTTGGACGCTGTACGCTTCCGCCTCAAGTGCCGCGGGGCAGAGAGCGGTTTGGTCGGCGCCGCTGGCGAATTGGGCGGCGTGGACCAGTTCGTGCAGAAGATAGCTTTGGCCATAGGCGGTGGAGAGGTTCAGATTGGGGGCCAGTTCGATGCGGCCTGATGCCGGATCATAGGACCCGGCTTGTGAGCGTACACCCGTGGACCCTGCAAGATCGGTAAAGCCGATCTGAGGGCAGGGTGGCGGGTGGTGGTCGGTGATCCGGGTTACCCAGGTGTTCAGCGTCGCGACCAGCGGACAAAGGTCATCCGCCCGGGCGGGGGCTGTGGTCAGGCAAAGCAGGATCAGCAGACGCTTCATCAAACTGATACTGAACTTTTGTAAAAAATTCACAATAACTTCATTCAAAATTCACACAGCATCTTTCCGTGACCGAATCAGGCGGGAGCGGCTTGCGATGCAGGCAGGCGGCCATTAGGCAAGCAGGGCACCTCAGCCCGGGAAAACCCATGCGCAGCATCATGACCATTCTGGCGATCTGGGCGGCGGGTCTTGGGGCGGCGGCGCAATTCGGCAAAATCTCGATCCTGTTTGCCGATCTGGAGGCGCATTATGCCGGGGCCGGGGCGGTGGGCATCGGGGTGATGGTGTCGGTTGTCGGCATGGTCGGGCTGGTCTTTGGCACCACGGCCGGGTTGGCGGTGGCGCGGGTCGGGCCGAGGCGGGCGATATTGTGGGCACTGGCGCTGGGCGCTGTGGTGTCTGTGGTGCAGGCTGTGTTGCCGCCCTATCCGATCATGATGGCAAGCCGGGTGTTGGAGGGGGTGTCGCATCTGGCGATTGTGGTGGTGGGGCCAACCTCGATCGCCTCGGTGGCGCCCAAACATCTGCAGGGGGCGGCGATGACGCTGTGGTCATCGTTCTTTGGGCTGTCCTATGCGGTGTTGGCGTGGTTTGGGCCGGGGGTGGTGGCGATCTGGGGCGATGCGGGGCTGTTTTTGGGCCATGCCGGGTGGATGGCGCTGTGCTTTGCCGCACTTTGGGTGCTGATGCCGCGCGATGCGGCAGTGACGGCGGCGCGGTCGGGGCAGGGGTTATTGGCGCAGCATTGGGCCATCTATGCCTCGCCCCGGTTGGGCGCTCCGGCGATGGGATTTTTGTGCTATACGGTGACCTATGTCGCGGTGCTGACACTGTTGCCCGGCGTGGTGACGCCGGGTTGGGGCGGGTTCATTGCGGTGGCGATGCCGCTGGTGTCCATCGGGGTGTCGCTGACGCTGGGGGTGTGGCTGTTGTCGCGGGTGACGGCGGTGGCGCTGGTGCAGGGCGGCTTTGGCTTTGGCATCGCCTCGGCCCTTGGGTTGTGGCTGTTCTGGGGGACCGGGTTAGCGGAGGCGGTCTTTGCACTGGGCTTGGCGGGGGCGGTGGGCATTGTACAGGGTGCAAGCTTTGCCGCCTTGGCGCAGTTGAACCCTGCGCCCGAGGATCGCGCCCGGGCATCCGGGGCCATTGCGCAACTGGGCAATCTGGGCACGACGACCGGGACACCCCTGTTGGCGCTCATTCTGACTGGGGCAGGGGCGACCGGGTTGATGCTGTTCCTGATAGGGTTTTTTGTGCTGGGCATTGCGATTCACGCCGTTCAGGCGGGTCGGCGGGCGCGGGCTGTTTGACGGCCCGCCGCCCATAACCGGAAGTGGCGGGACCTACCCGTTTGCGCGACTGGCTGCCATCGGGGGCGGCTGGTAGTCCGTCAAGCGAACATGGAGACCGGGATGATGAGATTGAAAATCGCGGCAGCGATGCTGGCGGTGTCTTGTGCTGCAGCCTCTGCCGCCACATTGGACGTGACAGAAGACGAGTTGGAATTTCTGGACGATACCGCACAGGTTTCGATGCTGGCCCATCATGGCAATGGGGCGGCGAATGGGGTTGATGAATTGTTTGTCGCGCCCGATGAGGAAGCGGGCAAGGTTCACAGCGCCGGTTCGCAATTTGCCTGGAGCGTGAACAAGGTCATCTCCTTTGCCTTTTCCTATGATGCGTATGGCGGGTTTGGCGGGCAGGGCCTGTTGACGGCAACGCTTGATGGCGTGTCGGCAATCTTTGGCGATGTCGTGGGTGAGGTGATTGCCGCCAAGATGAGCTTCAACGCGTTGGGAATTACCTTGGAGGGCCCGAATGCAAACAAGGAGACCCTGTTTGCGCTGGATAACTTGCAGATCAATGGCGCGGATGTGGTGTTGGGGTCCTTTGGCAGTTCTGTGAAGGAAAAGAATGAGTTTGGCGTGACCGGGTTTGGTGAGGTTTCCGATTTTGTGGTGACCGGCACGTTGATCCGGAGCGGGACCGAATTGCGTGGTCGGCCAAGTTTGGCGATGACCATGGGCTCGGTCAAAGGGGATGCCGCGTTGAAAGCGGTGGCGCCTGTTCCGGTTCCTGCGGCCTTGCCGCTGTTGCTGTTGGCTTTTGGCAGCTTTGCCGTGATGGCGCGGCGGCGTCGGTCGTAAGGGTTTGTAAGTGGTGTGATGTTGGTGAGATGGAGGGCGGCACGCGTGGGCCGCCCTCTTGATTTCTGGCGCCCCGGGCATTTGATCGGCTTACCAGTCGCGTCCCATTGTGCGAATCGTCAAATATGGTAAAGTAAATGTCTAGTTCCGAGGTGATCATGAAGAGTAAAGCTTTTGCCGCCGTGCTGGCGCTGTGTCTGTTTGGGCAGGGTACGACTGCAGCGACACTGGATGTCAGCGGCACCCCGCCAGCATTTCTGGCAAATGCCACACAGGTTTCAACCCAGTTCCGTAATGGTCAGGCGGGGTTGAGCGGTGCTGCCGAGATTTACGTGGCCCCAGACGGTGATGCCGGCAACGGGGATCCGCGCGCCCAAGGCCAGTTTGCCTGGAGCCTGGGCACGATCATCAGTTTTACGTTTTCCTATGATGCGGATGGCGGGTTTGGCGGTCAGGGGCTGTTGACGTCCACACTTGGTGCGTCCTCGGCCATTTTCGGCGATGTCGTGGGCGAGGTGGTCGCCGCCGGTCTGTCGTTCAACGCGCTGCAATTCAACTTGCAGGGACCGAATGCGGCGACCGAAACTGCCTTTACGCTGGCAAACCTTGTGATCAACGGGACGGGCGTCACCCCGACGTCCTTTGTCAGCGGGTTCAATGTGTTCAATGATTACGGTGTCACAGACTTTGGCACGGTGTCCGATTTCTTGATCACCGGGACGCTTGAACGGACCGGGACCGTGATGGGAACCACGCAATCCCGCCCCCGTCTGGACCTGATCATGGGAAATGTGACGCCGGTTCCCCTGCCAGCGGGTCTGCCCTTGATGCTGGTTGCGATGGGTGGTCTGGCACTGATGGCGCGCCGTCGCAAAGCATAGCGGTTTTTTGCTTTGGCAAAAGGGCGGCGCGATGGCGCCGCCCTTTTGGTTTTTGGATCAGCGGCTGATGGCCCCGCCAGCGGCGGCCCAATCGCGGATGGTGCCGATGTTGTGCGCCTGATACCCCAGTTTTTTCAAGGCCTGGACCGCAGCACCAGACCGCATGCCAGAGGCGCAATAGACGGCGACGGGTTTGGTCAGGTCCAACCCTTTGGCGCAATCGGGGGCCTTGGGATCGGCCTTGATCGGGATCAGGGACAGGGGAATGTGCAGGGCCCCCTTGGCCTTGCCTGAAGCGGCGATTTCGGCGGCTTCGCGTACGTCGATCACGGCAATGGCGCCGGACTGCAGGCCGGCCACGGCTTGCGGCACGGTCAGGCTGGGGGCAGAGGGGGTGGAGCGCAGGAAGTTGAGCATGGCGGGACCCTTTGATTGGCTTCGGATCATATATATGCCAATTATGGAATGTTTAAAGACCATGCACAGAAGAATTACTTCCCATGTCGCCTGTTCATACTTCGTTCACTTTTTCCAGTTGGAAAGCGCTGTGGATCGGCCTAAATGATAGGGCTTGGGTGTGAGGTGGGTCATGGCGGAACAGAAGTTCATCGAAGTGCGCGGCGCGCGTGAGCATAACCTGAAGAACATCGACGTGGATATTCCGCGCGACCAGTTGGTGGTGATTACTGGCCTGTCGGGTTCGGGCAAATCATCGCTGGCCTTTGACACGATCTATGCCGAGGGGCAGCGGCGCTATGTCGAAAGCCTGTCGGCCTATGCCCGGCAGTTTCTGGACATGATGGGCAAGCCGGATGTGGACCATATTTCTGGCCTGTCCCCGGCGATTTCGATTGAACAAAAGACG
>CAMDHB010000275.1 GCA_945897655.1 Pseudorhodobacter antarcticus | reverse complement strand
TCGATTGGCGAGTATTTCCCGGGGACGGGCGATTACAAGCTGACCACGACAAGCCAGAACCCCCATGTCACCCGCCTGCTGATCGCGGCCTTTGTCATGGGTATACCCGAGAACAAGCTGACAGTGGTGTCGCCCGACGTGGGCGGCGGCTTTGGGTCGAAGATCTATCACTATGGCGAAGAGGCGCTGGTGCTTTACGCCGCCAAAAAGCTGAAGCGGGCAGTCAAGTGGACGGCGGAACGGTCGGAATCTTTCCTGACCGATGCGCATGGCCGCGACCATGTGACCAAGATCGAACTGGCCTGCGATCTGGAGGGGAATTTCATCGCTTTCCGGACCGAGACGATGGCGAATGTCGGCGCGTATCTGTCGAACTTTGCCACAGTCACGCCCACCTTCTTGCACGGCACGCTGATGGCGGGGCCGTACAAGGTGCCGAACGTCTATGTGAACGTGAAGACGGTGTTCACCAACACCGCCCCGGTCGATGCCTACCGTGGTGCTGGCCGCCCCGAGGCGACCTATTCGCTGGAGCGTGTGGTGGACAAGATGTGCCGCGAATTGGGGCTGGACCCGTTCGAAGTGCGGCGCAAGAACTTCATCACCACCGACATGTTCCCCTATACCACGCCGGTGGCGCTGGCCTATGACACGGGCAATTACCATGCCACGCTGGACAAGGCGATGCAGTTGGGTGACGTGGCCGGGTTCGAGGCGCGGCGTGCGGCTTCGGCGGCCAAGGGCAAATTGCGCGGTTTGGGTCTGTCAACCTGGATCGAGGCGTGCGGTATTGCGCCCTCGGCCCTTGTCGGCATGCTCGGGGCGCGGGTGGGTCTGTTTGACGCGGCCACGGTCAGGGTGAATGCGACCGGCAACGTCTCGGTCATGGTCGGCGCGCATAGCCACGGCCAGAGCCACGAGACGGTGTTTGCGCAGATCGTGTCGTCCATGTTCGGCATCCCGGAAGGGTCCATCGACATCGTGCATGGCGACACCTCGAAAATCCCGTTCGGGATGGGGTCTTATGGCTCGCGGAGCTTGGCCGTTTGTGGTCAGGCCATGGCGAATGCCTGTGACAAGGTCATCGCCAAGGGCAAGAAGATTGCCGCCCATATGCTGGAGGCGAACGAGGGCGAGATCGTGTTCAGTGACGGGGTCTTCTCTGTCTCGGGCACGAACCGGTCCAAGACCTTTGGCGAGATCGCCTTCTCGGCCTATGTCCCGCACAACTATCCGTTGGCCACGCTGGAACCGGGGTTGGAGGAGACGGCGTTTTATGACCCGGCCAACTTCACCTATCCCGCAGGCGCCTATATCTGCGAGGTTGAGGTGGATGAGGGCACCGGCAAGGTCGATATCGCGTCCTTCACCTGCGCCGATGACTTCGGCAATGTGATGAACCCGATGGTGGTTGAGGGGCAGGTGCATGGCGGTGTTGTCCAAGGCATCGGCCAAGCCCTGCTGGAACTGGGCGTTTACGATGAAAACGGCCAGCTTCTGACCGGCAGTTACATGGATTACGCCATGCCGCGTGCGGATGACGTGCCCTTTGTGACGGTGGACCATTCTTGTTCCACCCCCTGCACCCACAACGCGCTTGGCGTAAAAGGGTGTGGCGAGGCGGGCGCGATTGGCTCGCCCCCTGCCGTGGTGAATGCCGTGCTGGACGCGTTGAACCGCGCTGGCAAGAAGATCGACCATATCGACATGCCCCTGACGCCGTCGCGCGTCTGGTCGGCGATGAACGCGTAAGGGGGGAGAAGCAGATGATCGACTTTGAATTCGTAAAGCCCTCGACCGTGGCGGATGCTGTCAAGGCGCTGGCGGCTGATGGGGCGCAGGCCCTGTCGGGCGGGCAGACCCTGACACCGACAATGAAGCAGCGGTTGGCCACACCTTCGGTGCTGGTCAGCCTGAACGGCATTGCCGCGATGCGGGGTGTTACCGTTTCGGGTGGCACGTTGACGGTGGGGGCGGCGACGACCCATGCGACCGTCGCGCGTGAGGCGGGCGCATACCCTGCGCTGGCCGCTTTGGCGGGTGGCATCGGCGATATGGCGGTGCGCAACCGGGGCACGATTGGCGGATCACTGGCCAACAATGACCCAGCGGCGTGCTATCCGTCCGCCGTGCTGGGGTCGGGGGCGACGGTTGTCACCAACGCCCGTAGCATTGCGGCGGATGACTTCTTCCAAGGCATGTTCACGACTGCGCTGGACGAGGGCGAAATCATCACCGGCGTCAGCTTTCCGGTGCCGATGAAGGCCGCCTATGTCAAGTTCAACCAGCCCGCCAGCCGCTTTGCCCTGACCGGGGTGTTTGTGGCCAAGTATGCCAGCGGCGTGCGTGTGGCGGTCACCGGGGCCAGCAACAACGGCGTGTTCCGGTGGAGCGAGGCCGAGGCGGCGCTGTCGGCCAACTTCAGCGCGGCGGCGATTGCCGGGCTGGTGGTGGCATCCGACGACATGATTGCTGACATGCACGGCACAGCGGCCTACCGCGCCAATCTGGTCAAGGTTCTGACCGGGCGAGCCGTTTCGGCAGCGTGAGGCCAAGAATTGTGACCAGATGAACGGCAGGACCCTCGCCTTTTGGCGGGGGTTTTGCTTTGTGGGGACAAGGGTTTTGACAGGAGACGATGATGGACAAGCCGCATGTATTGCAGATGGGGCCTTATGAGGATTGGGACTTGCCCGCATTGGAGGCACGGTTCGTCCTGCACCGCCTGTATGAAGCGGCGGACAAGGCGGCGTTTCTGGCCGAGGTCGGGCCAAAGGTCCGGGCAATTGCAACACGGGGGGATGTGGGCGCCCCGGCTGCGGTGATTGCGGCCTGTCCGAACCTTGAGATGATCGCCATCAATGGTGTGGGCTATGATGCGGTGGATTTTCCCTCGGTCCGGGCAAGGGGCATCAAGGTCAGCAACACGCCCGGCGTTCTGGATGGCGACTGTGCCGATCTGGCCGTGGGGATGATGCTGGCGCTGGGGCGCAACATGGTGGCCGCAGATGCCTGGGCGCGGTCGGGCAACTGGGCGAAAAAGGGCGACTTTCCGGTGCAGCGCCGGGTCTGGGGCGCACGGGCCGGGATCCTGGGGTTGGGGCGGATCGGGACCGAGGTGGTCCGGCGGCTTACAGGGTTCGGCATGAAGATCAGCTATCTGGCCCGTTCTCCGCGCGATGTGCCGTGGGATTTTGTCGCCGATCCGGTGGAACTGGCAAGGCGGTCGGATTACCTGTTCGTCACGGCGTTGGCCAATGCCTCGACCAAGCATATCGTGAATGCCGATGTGCTGCGGGCGCTGGGGCCCAAAGGGGTGCTGATCAACATCTCGCGCGCGCAGAACATCGACGAGGCTGCCCTGCTCGACGCGCTGGAGGCGGGCACGATTGGCGGCGCTGCGCTGGACGTGTTCGTCGGTGAGCCTGCGATCAACCCGCGCTTTGCCGCACTGGGCAACGTCCTGTTGCAGCCGCATATCGGCAGTGCCACCGAGCAAACCCGCCGTGCGATGGGCAAGCTGATGCTGGACAACATGGTGGCCCATTTCGACGGCGCGCCGCTGCTGACCGAGGTGATCTGAGGCTTTCCCCCTTTGGTATGCCATTGTATGGTGGCGGTAACAATAAAGGGGAACCGCAATGGACGCGCATATCGGATTGATCGGTCTGGGGACGATGGGGGCAATGCTGGCCCTGAACATCGCGGAAAAGGGGTTCGATATTGCGGTCTGGAACCGAACCGTCTGCGTAACCCATGCCTTCAAGGCTGGGGCAGGTGACCTTGCCCCGCGCATCCTGCCGACCGAGACGCTGGAGGCCTTTGTGGCCGCCATCAAACCGCCCCGCTCGATCATCCTGATGGTGCCGGCGGGGCCGGTGGTGGATGACCAAATTGCTGCATTGAAGGGTTTGTTGGGGCCGGATGACCTGATTATCGACGCGGGCAACGCCAATTTCCATGATACGAACCGGCGGTCGGCGGCGGCCAGCGGGTACCGGTTTCTGGGCATGGGCGTTTCGGGCGGCGAGGAGGGGGCGCGGCACGGGCCGTCCATCATGGGCGGTGGTGCGCGTGAGGATTGGGACCGCGTGGCCCCGGTGCTGGAGGCGATTTCGGCCAAGTATCAAGGCTCGCCCTGCGCCACCTGGATGGGTCCGGGCGGGGCTGGGCATTTCGTCAAGGCGGTGCACAACGGGATCGAATATGCCGACATGCAGATGATTGCCGAGATTTATGGCGTGATGCGCGATGGTCTGGGGATGGAGGCCGCTGCGATTGGCGAGGTCTTTGACGCTTGGAACAAGGGACCCCTGCAAAGCTATCTGGTCGAGATTTCGGCGGCGGTGTCCAAGGCTGTGGATGGCGGGAAGCCGATGCTGGATGTCATTCTGGACAAGGCGGGTCAAAAGGGCACGGGCCGCTGGACGGTGATCGAGGCGCAGCAATTGTCGGCCCCGATCCCGGTGATCGAAGCGGCGGTGATGGCGCGCAACGTGTCGGCACGGTTGGATGAACGTCGGGCGGGCGAGGCGGTTTTCGGTGCGGCCCCGGTGGCGTTGCCTGCCGGTGCCGTGACGGTGGCGGCGCTGGAACAGGCGATGATTGCCGGGAAAATCCTGTGCTATGCCCAAGGCTTTGCCCTGATCGTGGCGGCATCCAAGGAGTTTGGCTGGGACCTGCCCCTGCCCGCCATTGCCCGAGTCTGGCGCGAGGGCTGCATCATCCGGTCGTCCATGCTGAACGACATGGCGACCGCGCTGGAGGAGGGGCCGGGGCGTGGTCTGAT
>CAMDHB010000274.1 GCA_945897655.1 Pseudorhodobacter antarcticus | reverse complement strand
TGTCCACATGTGGACACTTTGTAATACTGTTTTAGATCAAAGGGTTGCGGATTTCTGTTAACCTGACCTTAAGGATTTCCGGAATGGATCACAGGGGCTTTGTGGCGGGGTTGGACGCCGATTTTCGGGCTGATCTGATGCGGCGGTCCGACCGTGCGGGTCTGCGCCATCTGGCGTTGCATCTGGGATTGATTGGCACCACCGGGGCTTGGATCGGCTTTGCCCTGCCGCTGTGGCCGCTGGTCCTGCCGCTGCATGGGGTGTTTTTGGTCTTTCTGTTCACGCTGGAGCATGAGGCGACGCACAAGACGCCCTTTGCCAATGCGGCGCTGAATGAGGTCGTGGGGCGGGTCTGCGGGTTCGTGCTGCTGCTGCCGTTCGAGTGGTTTCGCTGGTTTCACATGGCGCATCACCGGTGGACCAATATCCCGGGGCAGGACCCGGAGTTGGAGGGGGAGCCGTTGGTGACACGGGGGCAGTGGCTGCGGCATTTGTCGGGGCTGCCCTATTGGGTGGCTGAGGTGCGGTTGCTGGCGGGGTTGGCGCGGGGGCGGATGGCGGAGTATGTGCCGCAAGGGGCACGGGCGCGGGTGGTGGGCCAAGCGCGGTGGATGGTGGTGGGCTATGCGCTGGTGTTGGCCAGTTTGTGGGTGACGCCGGTGTTGTTTTGGCTGTGGCTGTTGCCGGTGGTGTTGGGTCAGCCGGTGTTGCGGTTGTATCTGTTGGCCGAACATGGCGACTGCCCGAAGGTGGCGAACATGTTCGAGAATACCCGGACGGTGTTCACGGTCTGGCTGGTGCGGGTTCTGGCGTGGAACATGCCCTATCATGTGGAGCATCATGTGATGCCGGGGGTGCCGTTTCACCGCCTGCCGCAGGTGCATGAGGTGATGAAAGGCGAGTTGCGGGTGACGGCGGAGGGGTATGGGGCGTTCACGCGGGCGTATCTGGCGCGGCGGATGTGAGGGTGTCCGGGACTGGACGTTTTCGGAAAGTGTTTTAAAGCAAGGGGTTGGGTTTAAGAAATTAATCCCGCGTTAGGGATTGAGGTTGGAGAGCATCGCGTTCGGGGTGTCACGCAACCGTGCGACTTTGGCGTAGGGAGTCGGGGCATGCCCCGACCTACGGGAGCGGAGTTACTTGAGGAACTTGCGGCGGGCCTCTTCGGCGATGGCTTGTTGCATTTCCAGCCGGGCAAGTTCGGCCATGGCGGTTTTGCGTGCGGCCTCGTCGGTCAGGGTGGCCAGGTGGGCGCGTTGGGTGGCGGCCTGTTTTTTCAGGGTGATTTCTTGCGGGAGGACGCCAGCCTCGGCCATGATGCGGAAGCCTACGGCGTCACCAGCGGAGATGAAGGCGTCGCCAGGGCGGTCGGGGAGGGGTTTGCCTTCGCCTTCAAGGTGCTGAAGCTTCCCTTCGGCGCGGGCTTTGGCGATTTGGCGTTCTGCGAGTTTGTTGAGCCAGGACATTTGGGCCTCCACTCCCCAATGTAGGGATTGGGGGCGGGTGTGGAAAGGGGGGCTTTGCGCCCCCCTCGTCACTTCGTTCCTCACCCCCTGCAGAGTATTTGGGCCAAAGTGAAATCAGGCAAGTTCGGCGAGGCGGGTCAGGGCGGTCTGGAGTTTGGCTTGTTCGTCCTTGCGGGCGGCGAGGTTGGTTTGGGCTTCGATCACCACGTCTTCGGGGGCCGAAGCCGCGAAGTTGGGGTTGTTCAGGCGGCCGTTCAGGCCTGCGATTTCCTTGGCGAGTTTGTCCATGCTCTTTTGCAGGCGGGATTTTTCTTCGGCCACGTCGATGATGCCCGCCAAGGGGATGGCGAAGGTTGCGCCGGGGGCGGGCAGGGTGATGGCGCCTTTGGGGGCCACGCCTTCGGAGAAGGTGTCGACGCGGGCGAGGCGTTTGATCAGGGCCTCGTTCCGGCCGAAGGCGGCGCGGGCGTCGTCGGTGAGGTTCAGGGCGATCAGGTCGGTTTTGAGGCCGACGGGGACATGGACCTGGGCGCGGGCGGAGCGGACTTCGTCGATGAGGGTGGTGACGAAGGTCATCTCGGTCTGGGCGGCGGGGTCGATGAGGGAGGCGGGGAGGGTGGGCCAGTCGGTCAGGGCGAGGAGGTTGGCCCGGGTGCCGGTGGTTGACCACAACTCCTCGGTGATGAAGGGGGTGAAGGGGTGGAGGAGGATCATGCACTGGTCAAGGACGAAGGCCATTGTGGCGCGGGTTTCGGCGGCGTCGGGGCCGTCGAACAGGGGTTTGGCGAATTCGACGTACCAGTCGCAGACCTTGCCCCAGACGAATTTGTAAAGGGCGTCGGCGGCCTGGTCGAAGCGGTAGGTTTGGAGGGCTTCGTTGACTTCGGTGAGGGTGCGGGCGGCTTCGCCGAGGATCCAGCGGTTGGCGGTGGCTGTGGGTTTTGGCGGCTGGTCTTGGGTGCTGTGGTTCTCCCAGACGCCGTTCATTTCGGCAAAGCGGCAGGCGTTCCAGAGTTTGGTGCCGAAGTTGCGGTAGCCGGCGATGCGTTGGGGGTCGTATTTGAGGACTCCGCCGAGGGAGGCCATGGCGGCGTTGGTGAAACGCAGGGCGTCGGCGCCGAATTCGTTGATGGCGTCGAGGGGGTCAACGACGTTGCCGAGGGATTTCGACATCTTCTTGCCCTTGGCATCGCGGACGAGGCCGTGGAGGTAGACGACATGGAAGGGGACTTCGCCAACGACGGCCAGTTGCATCATCATCATGCGGGCGACCCAGAAGAAGATGATGTCGGCCCCGGTGATGAGGACGGAGGTGGGGAAGTATTTCTGGAGTTCCGGGGTCTGGTCGGGCCAGCCCAGGGTGCCGATGGGCCAGAGGCCGGAGGAGAACCAGGTGTCGAGGACGTCTGGGTCGCGGGTGAGTGGTTTGCCGGGCGCCAGTTTTTGCGCCTCGGATTCAGTGGGGGCGCAATAGTGGTTGCCTTCGGAGTCATACCAGACCGGGATCTGGTGACCCCACCACAGTTGGCGGCTGATGCACCAGGGTTCGATGTTTTCGAGCCAGTGGAAATAGGTTTTCTCGCCCGATTCCGGGATGATGCGGGTGCGGCCGTCGCGGACGGCGTCGAGGGCGGGGCCGACGATTTTGGCGGTGTCGACGAACCATTGGTCTGTCAGCATGGGTTCAATGACGACCTTGGAGCGGTCGCCGAAGGGTTGCATGATCTTTTTGGCTTCGACGAAGGGTTCGCGGGTCAGGTGTTCGGAGCCGGTTTCGGGGTCAATCTCGGAGTGGAGGGTGGAGACGCAGAGGCCGAGGGCGTTGATGTCGGCGACGACTTGTTTGCGGGCCTCGAACCGGTCCAGCCCACGGTATTTGGTGGGGACGAGGTTGAGGGTGTCAACCTCGGCCTCGGTCGTGGGGGAGCCTGCGGCGATGTCGCGGGCGCGTTGGACGGCTTGCTCGTAGGGGGCACCGTCGGCGCGCATCTGGGCGCGGGTGTCCATCAGGCGGTAGCAGGGCAGGTTGGCGCGTTTGGCGACGGCGTAGTCGTTGAAGTCGTGGGCGCCGGTGATCTTGACCGCGCCGCTGCCGAAGGTGGGGTCGGGGTATTCGTCGGTGATGATAGGGATGAGGCGGTCGCACAGGGGCAGGTGGACCATTTTGCCGACGATGGGGGCATAGCGGGTGTCGCTTGGGTGAACCGCGACAGCGCCGTCGCCCAGCATGGTTTCTGGGCGGGTGGTGGCGATAGAGATGTAGTTGCGCTTTTCGCGCAAGGTCACGGTGCCTTCGGCGTCTTTTTCAATATATTCATAGGTTTCACCCCCGGCGAGGATGTATTTGAAGTGCCACATGTGGCCGGCGACTTCGGTATTCTCAACCTCCAGGTCAGAGATGGCGGTCTCAAAATGGGGGTCCCAGTTGACCAGGCGCTTGCCCCGGTAGATCAGGCCCTTGTTGTACATGTCGACAAAGACCTTGATGACGGCGTCGTGGAACTTGCCGTCCTCGCCTGCAGGGGCCTCGGGCGCGCCGGACATGGTGAAGGCTTCGCGGTCCCAGTCGCAGGAGGCGCCAAGGCGTTGCAGCTGGCCGATGATGGTGCCGCGGGAGGCTTTTTTCTGCTCCCACACCTTACGGGTAAACGCCTCACGCCCCATCTCGCGGCGGGTCATGTTGCCGGTTTTCGACAACTCGCGTTCGGTGACCATCTGGGTGGCGATGCCGGCATGATCGGTGCCGACCTGCCAGAGCGTATCGTCGCCTTTCATGCGGTGCCAGCGGATCAGGATGTCCTGAAGGGTGTTGTTGAAGGCGTGGCCCATGTGCAGGGAGCCTGTCACGTTGGGCGGGGGGATCATGATGGAAAAGGCGGGGGCGCCCGGTTTGGCATTGGCCCCGGCGGCGCCTACTTTCCGGTCGATCCACAGCGCGGAAATGCGGGCTTCGGCTTCGGCGGGGTTGAAGGTCTTTTCCATGGGCATGGGCGGCATCCTGCATTAGGTTCACAGCCTATTAGCGGGACTTGGGCGGCAGGAAAAGGCCAATGGTCGGAGAGGTGAAGCACTATCCGCAGAGGTCGTGGGCGCGATTGGCCTTTGGTCGGTTAGGGTGGCTGTTTGCGCTGGTGCTGTGCGTCGGCCTGTTGGGGCTTGTCGCTGGGGCGCAACAGGTTCGGGCAGGCTGGGCGTTCAATCAGCGGTCGGTCGAGGTGACGGGGCAGATCGACTATCTGGCCAAGGGCGCATCGCCCTGCACCAAGGGTGAGGGGGGAGGCTGCCCCAAGACGATTGTGCGCTATCATTTCACCACGCCGGCCGGTGTGGTGCGGGGT
>CAMDHB010000273.1 GCA_945897655.1 Pseudorhodobacter antarcticus | reverse complement strand
CGCCCCGTCGCCGTGGACGACGCCGCCAAGGCATCGCTGGATACGGTATCCCGTGGTATACTGAAATCATTGACGCTGCAGTTGCAAAGTGCTCTGTGGTCCAAGACTGAATTGGAGCCGATTCTTACCGCTGCTGCGGCAGAGGCAGGCATTGGTTTTGGCAAGCTGGCGGCCCCCATCCGCGCCGCCCTTGCCGGACGAACCGCGACCCCCAGCGTCTATGACATGATGCTGGTGCTGGGCCGTGACGAAACGCTTGCCCGGCTGGCCGACGCCGCCGACTGATATCAGCCCCCCAAAGGGCGCAACGGAGGAAATGAGATGACCGCTCCGACCAAGACTGCCACGCTGACCCTGAACGACCAGACCTATGACCTGCCCGTGCTGACACCCACGCTGGGCCCCGATGTGCTGGACATCCGCAAGCTCTATGGTCAGGCAGATGTCTTTACCTTCGACCCCGGCTTCACCTCGACCGCCGCCTGCGAAAGCGCCATCACCTTCATCGACGGCGACAAGGGCGAACTTCTGCACCGGGGCTACCCCATCGAACAACTGGCCGCCGAAAGCTCGTATATCGAGGTGTGCTACCTCTTGCTCTACGGCGAATTGCCCACCGCGCCCCAACTGGCCGATTTCCGCAAACGTGTGACCGAACACACGATGGTGCATGAACAGATGCACGCCTTCTTCCGGGGCTTCCGTCGCGATGCCCATCCGATGGCCACCATGGTCGGCGTCGTGGGTGCCATGTCCGCCTTCTATCATGACAGCTTGGACATCAACGACCCCTGGCAGCGCGAAGTGGCCTCGATCCGCATGATCGCCAAGCTGCCGACCATTGCCGCCATGGCCTACAAATACTCGGTCGGTCAGCCCTTCGTGTACCCCAAGAACTCGCTGGACTATGCGTCGAACTTCCTGCGCATGTGCTTTGCCGTCCCGGCCGAGGATTATGTGGTCAACCCGATCCTGTCCAAGGCGCTGGACCGCATCATGATGCTCCACGCCGATCATGAACAGAACGCTTCGACCAGCACGGTCCGCCTTGCCGGTTCCTCGGGCGCCAACCCCTTCGCCTGCATCGCCGCCGGCATTGCCTGCCTCTGGGGGCCTGCCCACGGTGGCGCCAATCAGGCCTGCCTTGAAATGCTGCGCGAAATCGGCACGGTCGACCGCATTCCCGAATTCATCGCCAAGGCCAAGGACAAGAACTCGGGCTTCCGCCTGATGGGCTTTGGCCACCGCGTCTACAAGAACTTCGACCCCCGCGCGACGGTTCTGAAAGAATCGGCGGATGAAGTGCTGGAACTGTTAGGCATCCACAACAACCCGACCCTTCAGGTCGCCAAAGAGCTGGAACGCATCGCCCTGCAGGACGACTACTTCATCTCCAAGAAACTTTACCCGAACGTCGATTTCTACTCGGGCATCATCCTTGATGCGATGGGCTTCCCCACCTCGATGTTCACGCCGATCTTTGCCATCTCGCGCACCGTCGGCTGGATCGCGCAGTGGAAAGAGATGATCGCCGAACAGAACCAGAAGATCGGCCGCCCGCGTCAGTTGTACGTCGGCGCCCCCAAGCGCAACTATGTGGGCATGGACAAGCGCTAAGCCACACTGGCCGCGCTGGCTCAGGTCCCCGACGCCGGATGCATCCTTCTTGCGCAGGGCGGCACCAACCGCTTGCCGGCAAATTTGCCTCGGCAAGCGGCTGCCGTCAGGATTGCGGCAGGTCGGCGCCCATGCTAGCAAACTGCGCGCGACAGCACGGATCAACACACACATGCCACGAAAAAAAGACCAGGGTGATATCTGCGTGATCGCTTCAGGAATAACCGGGTGCGGAGGGCCGACGCCATGACACTGCAACCTGGCGCCGAACCAAAGCCCTGGACCGACTACCGCTATGTGTTCATCGTCACCTATGCGCGCAGCGGGTCGACCTTGCTGCAAAGCCTTCTGAACTCCTGCAAGGGTGTTCAGGTCCGAGGCGAGAACAACAACACCTTGCTCCATCTGCACCGCGCGATCACGTCGGTCGAGGGGACACGCAAAGTGGGGCGGCATCCGCAGACCAAAGCCCCTGATGAGCCCTGGTTCGGAGCGTCAGAGGTCAAGCCTGTGGCCTTCGAGACTGCGTTGCTCGCCCGCTTTGTCCGCAATGTTCTGGCGCCAGATCAAGACACGGTCGTCACCGGGTTCAAGGAAATCCGATACAACCGCAGTTTCATTTCGAAAGCCCAGTTTGCCCCCTACATGGATTTTCTGCTGGCCAAGTTTCCGCACGCCAAGTTGGTTTTCAACTCGCGCCGGGCCGAGGATGTGGCAAAGTCCGCCTTCCTGGCCGAACAGAACCGCAACGATACCCTCTCCTGGGTGGCAGAGGCGGATGCCAACTTCGCGGCCTATGACAAAGGGTCGGACAAGACGATCCACATGCAGTACGAAGACTATGTCGCGGATCACCGCTTGATTCACCAGATGCTTGATTTCCTGAATCTCGACTGGACGGCCGAGACGGTAGAGCAGGTCTTTGCCAAACCCCTGACCCACGCCAAGACCTGAGACACCCTGATCTCGCGCGCCACCTGGCGCGGGGTCAGGCCTGCCGCGCAAACACCGCCCATCGGCCACGCGGCCTCGGGGCCGATGCCAGCGACGGGTGAAGCCGCTCTGACACATCCTGCATCGCCTTGCGCCTGCGGCGAATGACAAACCACCGCCCCCAGGCCCGCATCGTGCCGACCATCGGCGCGTTCACGTCACAGGGAAACCGCTCACGCCAACCGTCGGGCAACTGCAACCCCACTGCCGCCGCCCGCTCCAGCATCCAGACCAGCGGAATGTTCGCCAAGGGCCGCGCCTCGGCCATATCGCCAATCTGCCCGCCCACATCGCCATGCGCGCCCCGGAACCACACCTGCTCCACATTGCCCTGCCAGTCGGGTGGCGATTCCCACAACACCGGCGCAAAGGCATTGCGCGTTTCATGCAGCGCCAGCGCGTGAAACCCGTGGCGGATGGATGCCCCCAGGTGATGGTTGTGGAAACCGGTCTTGTCCTTCACCAGCAGCCACAACAGCGGCACCTTCAGCCCCAGTGACTTGACCGTGTCAAACACCCCCACCATCTCGATCGGCGCCGTCTCATGACAAAACCGCCGCGCAAAGGCCCGCGCGCCCGTGCTCGCAGGATCGCTCTGGTAGTGCCGATATACCAGCGTCACCCCCCGCTCCGTCGCATGGTCGCGCTTCAACAGCCCCACCTGATCAATCATCCCCGCCAGCGACCGCACCGCATAGGCTCCCCGCGAATAGCCGATCAGGAATATCCTGTCGCCCGGGCGGTAGTGACTTGCCAACCAGCCATAGGCCCGGCTGATCAGGCTGTCGAACCCGTGGCCCTGAATGATCGCCCACCCATGACGCCACCCCTCCCACTGCAACCCCGGCTCATAGTAGACATTGCGCTGGGCACTCCGCCCACCCTCTGTCAGCAGCCTGTAGATCAGACCGACATTGGTTTCCTCGCCCGCCTTGAGGCTGGAGAATGTCCCATCCAGAATGATCACATGATCCACCACCCCACGCTGCCGCCCCACAGGGGCCGCCGTGTCCGTGGTGGTTGCGGGATGACCGCGCCACCAGTGGCGAAGACGGTCGATGAACGCCAAGGCAAACTCCCGGTCGGTCAGCACAGGCTACCGTTAAGCCCTGCGTAAATGGTTAATGCGGCAAAATCAGCGCCAATCCATGAAAAAAGGCCCCTGACCGGATTTAACCAGTCAGGGGCCTATCCATAGCCGTCAGATGTCAGATGTCAAAGCTTCAGCGACAAAACCGTGCAGCGCCCCAGATCGCCAAAGCCGTTGAACCGGCTGTTGGTGACGGTGGAATAGGCACCCATGCCCTGAAACACCACGAAATCGCCCTCGGCAATATCGTCAGGCAGCGGCACGTCACCCGGCAGACGGTCAACCGAATCGCACGTCGGGCCGAACACGATCTTGCCATGCACTGCACCCGTGCGCTTGTGCCCTTCGCTGTCCAGCACTTCGATCCGGTCGATGATGCCGATCTGGCTGAACTCGAACAACGACCCATAGATACCATCGTTCAGGAACACATGCGCCCCATCCCGGTACCCCTTGACCCGCGCCGCAACCGCAAAGGCATCGCCGCACAGGCCACGGCCCGGCTCGCAGACCAGGGCAGGACGGTCCGCACCAAAGCTGGTCGCGGTGACACGGTTGATCGTGGCGAAAATCGCCTCCAGATCCGGCGCCATCCCGTGCGAGCGATGGTTCGGGAACCCGCCGCCCACGTTCAGCCGGGAAATCTTGACCCCGGCCTTGCGCGCAATCACCGCCGCTTCGCGGATATACGACGCCCAGGCCTCCGGGTCCGTGCACTGCGTGCCCGGGTGGAAGGTGATCGAGGGGATGAACCCCGCCTGCGCCACCGTCTTCAAAAGGTCCACCGCAACCTCGGCTGTGGCACCGAACTTGGCGCCAAAGTTGTAGGCAGCACCCGAAACCGGCAGCTTGAAGCGCACCGAAATCTCGCAGCCCGCCGCAGGCACCATCTCGATCAGCTTGGCCAATTCGCTGGCCGAATCCACCGACCACGACTTGACGTTGCGCTGCACCGCATAAGCGATCTCGGTCCGCGACCGGACGGGGTTGTGATAGTGGATGGCTGCTTCCGGGGCCAGACGACGGATCAGGTCAATCTCGAAGGCGGATGCGCAGTCAAATCCGCGCACCCCGGCCGCAACCAGATTCTCGACGACCTCTTCACCGGGGTTCGACTTGACCGCATAGGTCACAAGCCCCGGAAATCCATCAATAAAACGC
>CAMDHB010000272.1 GCA_945897655.1 Pseudorhodobacter antarcticus | reverse complement strand
GAAACACTCGGACGGTCTCCTCAGCTCAAACCCAGCCTTCAGCGACTGGATGATGGGGTGGCCACCTGGCTGGACCGATCCGCTGCAGCCGGTAACGGGGTGGTCCCTTTGGCTGCAGCGCGCGCGTGGACGATGTTAAAGCAGGAGTTGATGGCCGTTTAAGGTGGGGTTTAACGGAGGCTTGGGCGCACCCCTATTGATGCCGGAAGGATGTCATTCGAGAAGGGTGCGCCGTTGCAAACGACAGCCATTTCCCACTAAAAGGCCCGAAAAGTACTTTGCTGCCAACTTACGTGTCAAACTGTGCCAACTCTGGTGTCACGCCACAGCGCAGGTGAATCCCTTTGGCAACACTCACTTACCCACAGAAGATTTCTATCGAAAACACTTTACAGGCTTCCCCCCTCCCCACACAATATCTAGTAAGGGTCACGTCGGGCAGACGCTGATCCTTGCCAGACACCCTGCTGCTAGGGGCATTTAACCTTGGCGGCACAAGAATGAGGCCGGGCATGTCGTTCGCAGAAGACTTTTTTACCAGCGAAGACGTTCACCCGATTGATATTGTCGAAACCCTGGCCGAACACCATGCTTGGGAGTTTGACCGCGTCACCGACGACCAGATCGCCATGGCGGTTGAAGGGCAGTGGCGCACCTATTCCCTGACCTTGGCGTGGAGCGCGCAAGACGAGACCCTGCGCCTGATCTGCACCTTTGAAATGCAGCCCCCCGAAAACCGCCTGCCTCTGCTTTATGACGTCCTGAACCGCGCCAATGACATGGTCTGGACCGGGGCCTTTACCTGGTGGGCCGAACAAAAGCTGATGGTCTGGCGCTATGGCCTGCTTTTGTCGGGCGGCCAGACGGCCAGCCCTGAACAGGTCGACGACCTGATCGCCTCGGCAGTGATGGCCGCCGAACGGTTCTATCCGGCCTTCCAACTGGTGACATGGGGCGACACCTCCCCCGCCGATGCCATGAAGGTCGCCATCGCCGAGGCTTACGGCCGCGCCTGATGTAAAGCACACTTGACATCAGGCCATCGCATCCCAAATGTAAAGGTACCTTTACATGATGGGGCGCGAAATGAACTCCTATGTACGTTTTCAGACCAGGGCCGGGCTGGTGATTGTCGCGGTATATGCAGGTTTTCTGGTCTGGATGACGGATGGCCTGACCCTTGGTCAGCACAGCCCGCAAGCGTTGCTGACCCTTATGGCGGCTGCGTTTGTCGCTGGCGCCGTTCTGTTTGGGGGTCTTTGGGTGGCCCATATGCGCCGCGACGGCGACCGCCATCAGCCAGACGAACGAGAATCCGCGATCGAAGCGCAGGCTGAACGGCAGGCCGCGCGCGTCACGGATGCCGGGCTCTTTGTTCTGGTGCTGCTGGCTCTGTCTGATGCCCAGTGGGGCTGGATGGGCAGTTTTGCCCTGACCCGGACCGAAGGGCTGATCTTTGCCCTGTTCACTCTGTCGGCCTTGTCTGGTCTGGCCCGATTTGCCGCAGCTGCGCTGGCTGCGCGGCAGTCGTGATCCGCAACCACCTGCGCGCGGCCCGCGAGGGTGCTGGCTTGACCCAGGCCGACCTTGCCGCAGCCCTTGGCGTTTCGCGCCAGACGGTCATTTCCTTGGAGCAGGGGCGCTATCACCCCTCGCTGGAACTTGCCCTGCGGCTGGCGCGGCAGTTCGCGCGCCCGGTCGAAGACCTGTTCGAATTGCAGGACAGCGAACAACTCGGTTGAAGCCCGCCGCCGACCACCCTAACCTGCACCGAAACAGGAGGGGTGGATGACGCTGGATACTGTGGCCCGGGATGGGCTGGTGTTGCTGGGCTGTGGCAAGATGGGGACGGCGCTGCTCACGGGTTGGCTGGCCGCAGGCGTGCCCGCTTCCTCGGTCTGGGTGTTGGAGCCTAATCCGACAGACTGGCTGAAATCCTCAGGCGTCCATCTGAACGAACCGCTGCCAGCGGCCCCCGCCGTGGCGCTTGTTGCGGTGAAGCCCCAGATGATGGGCGCCGCCCTTCCAGCGCTTCAGGCACTTGGCAATGGCACCACCCTTTTCGTCTCCATCGCCGCAGGCACCTCGATCGCCGCGTTCGAGGCCGCCTTGGGTGCCCGCACCCCCATCGTGCGCACCATGCCCAACACGCCCGCCATGGTCGGTCGCGGCATCACCGGCATCTGCGGCAACCCCCATGCCGGGGCGAACGGCCTGGCTCTGGCCCACACCCTGATGCAGGCCGTGGGGCAGGTCGTGGAACTCGACGGCGAACACCAGATTGACGCCGTCACCGCCGTCTCCGGCTCCGGACCGGCCTATGTGTTCCACCTGATCGAAGCGATGGCCGCAGCGGGCGAGGCCGAAGGCCTGTCCCCCGCCGTCGCCATGCAACTGGCCCGCGCCACGGTCTGCGGGGCAGGGGAGTTGGCCTACCGCGCCCCCGACGCCGCCGCCCAACTGCGCGTCAACGTCACCTCCCCCGGCGGCACCACCGCCGCCGCCCTGGCTTACCTCATGGACCCCGAAACCGGCCTGCCCCCCCTGATGGCCCGCGCCGTCCATGCCGCAGCCGAACGTGGCAGGGAACTTGGCAAATGATCACCTACGATGACTTCGCCAAGGTCGACATCCGCGTTGGCACCGTCACCCACGCCGAACCCTTCCCCGAGGCGCGCAAACCCGCCATCAAACTCTGGGTCGATTTCGGCGGTGATCTGGGAACAAAACGCTCCTCAGCCCAACTCACCCGCCACTACACCCCCGAAACCCTGATCGGGCGCCAAGTTCTTGCCGTCGTCAACTTCCCACCCCGCCAGATCGGCAAGGTCCTGTCCGAGGTGCTGGTGCTGGGCGTGCCCGATGCCGACGGCGAAGTTGTCCTGATCACCCCCGACCACCCCGTCCCAATTGGAGGCCGCCTGTTTTGAAACTTCTGATCACCCGCTGCCTGCCCGATACGGTCGTCGCCGCCGCCCGTGCCCGCTTTGACGTCACATACCGCGACAACCCCATGCCGCTGACCGCGCCCGAACTGCGCGCCGCCCTTCGGGACTACGACGCTGTCCTGCCCACCTTGGGCGACCTTTTCCGCGCCGATGTCTTTGCCGATGTGCCCGCCCCCCGCGCCCGAATTCTGGCGAATTTCGGTGTGGGCTATAACCACATTGACGTGGCCGCCGCCCGTGCCGCAGGCCTGCAAGTGACCAACACCCCTGGCGCCGTCACCGATGCCACCGCCGACATCGCCATGACGCTGATCCTGATGTCCGCCCGCCGCGCCAGCGAAGGCGAACGCCTGCTCCGCGCTGGAAAATGGACCGGCTGGCACCCGACCCAGATGCTGGGCACCCATGTCACGGGCAAGACGGTTGGCATCATCGGCATGGGCCGCATCGGTCAGGCCATTGCCCGGCGCTGCCATTTCGGCTTTGGCATGACCGTACTCTTCCACAACCGCTCGGCACTGACCCCCGGCTTCCCTGCCACCCAAGGCCCCCTGAACGACGTCCTCATGGCCGACTTCGTTGTCCTCGCCGTGCCCGCCAACCCGGCAACCCACCACTTGATCAATGCCGAAACCCTGTCCCAGATGCGCCCAACCGCCCACTTGATCAACATCGCCCGCGGCGATGTGGTGGATGAGACCGCCCTCATCGCCGCACTGCAATCTCACCAGATCGCCGGTGCCGGTCTTGACGTCTACGAACGCGAACCCCTCATCCCGCCCGCCCTGATGGCGCTGGAAAACACCACCCTCCTCCCCCATCTGGGCACTGCAGCGCTCGAAGTGCGCGAGTCCATGGGCATGATGGCCGTCGCAAACCTGATCGCCTTCCAGACCGGCGCACCCCTGCCAAACCCGGTCTAGAATGCTGCCGACAGATGCCTCCGGCGGGAGTATTTTTGCCGAAATGAAGCTGCAAGCCTCCATTCACTTTGGCCCAAATACTCCCGCCGGAGGCTCCTGTGTGTCCACAGACACCCCCCATCCCGCCGTGACGCGTAAGCGCCGGGTGAGGGCCCTCGACGGGCCCGAGAACGGCCCCCTTTTCCGGTCACGTCCATGATCCTGTCGCGTGGCCGCCGCTATATCTTCATCCACGTCCCCAAGACCGGCGGCACGGCCCTGACGCTGGCGCTCGAGTCGCGGGCGATGAAGGATGACATCCTGATCGGTGACACCCCCAAGGCGCGGGCCCGCAAGACGCGGTTGCAGGGCGCAACCGCAAAGGGGCGGCTGTGGAAGCATTCGACCCTTGCCGACATCACAGGCCTTGCGACCGAAGACGAGATTGCCGACTTTTTTACCCTGACCCTCGTCCGCAACCCCTGGGACCGCTGCGTCAGCTACTACCATTGGCTGCGCGGCCAGTCCTTTGCCCACCCGGCTGTTGGTCTTGCAAAATCCCATGATTTCAGCGGCTTTCTGAACCATGCACACACCCGCACCGCCCTGACCCTCTGGCCCTATTCCGCCTATATGCGCGACCCATCGGGAAAGGACCGCGCCAGCCTTTATGCCCGGCTGGAACACCTCGACCACGACCTCGCCCCGTTCGAGGCGCATTTGGGTTTCCGTCTGACCCCGCTCAAACCTGCCAACACCTCGGACCGGGCGCGTGACTGGCGGGGGTTCTATACCGATGCCGACGCCGCCCTTGTGGCCGACATCAGCGCGGATGACATCGCCCGCTTCGGCTACCGTTTCGACCCATTTTAGCCAATCGCCCCGCCCGCGCCTTAGAGCATGTCGCCTTCAATTGCATCCATACCCTGCGGCCCGAAAATAGTTTAAGCATTCTTGGCTTGTGAAGAGGTCGCAGACTCGTCCGACCTGTTTCCAGAGAGCTTGGTATGTCCTCGCGGCAGCCTTGCGGATCAGCGTCTTC
>CAMDHB010000271.1 GCA_945897655.1 Pseudorhodobacter antarcticus | reverse complement strand
AATTGCGGCCACGCCCAACGCCAGACACACCAGAAAAATCCGGAAGCCCGCCAAGCCGCCGCGCAACTCACGCCGGGCCAGTTTTGCCGCCAATGCCATCTGGGTCATGCGATGCGCCCATCCGCCAGCCGCACGATCCGGTCACAGCGCTGGGCCAGTTCCGGGGCATGGGTGACCATGATCAGCGTGGCGCCATGCCGGTCGCGCAGGGCAAACAGCAGATCCATGATCGCCTGCCCGTTCACCCCGTCCAGATTGCCGGTGGGTTCATCCGCCAGCAAGATCGCCGGGCGCGGGGCCGCCGCACGGGCCAGTGCCACACGCTGCTGCTCGCCCCCCGACAATTGGCTGGGGTAATGCCCCTCGCGAAAGGCCAGCCCAACGGCCTTCAATTCTTCATGCGCGCGGTCAAAGGCATCGGCCACCCCGGCCAGTTCCAAGGGAACGGCCACGTTTTCCAGCGCGGTCATCGTTGGGATCAGGTGGAAACTTTGGAACACCACCCCCATATTCCCCCTGCGGAACCGCGCCAGCCCGTCCTCGTCCATCGCCGTCAGATCATGCCCCAAGGCCGTCACAGAACCCCCGGTGGCCCGCTCAAGCCCGCCCATCAACATCAGGAGCGATGACTTGCCAGACCCCGACGGACCGATCAGCCCAAGCGTCTCGCCCCGCTCAACGTCCAGCGAAATGCCTTTTAGGATCTCGACAGGCCCTGCATTGCCCGCCAATGTCAGCCGCGCATCCCTTAACGCCAGAATGGTATCGCCCATGTCCGCCCCTGTGCCTGTTCAGCCTTCATATGGAGTGTTCCGCCCATTCCGCAACGTCACAATCGCGGCAATTGCTGCGGTTGCAGCGTTTTGCACGCCAGTATTCGCCGAAAAGCTTACGATTGTGGCGCTGGGCGACAGTCTGACCCAAGGGTATGGCCTGCCCGTCGAAGACGGCTTTGTGCCGCAGTTGCAGGCCTGGCTGGTGGCCCGAGGGCAGGATGTGGTAGTCGAAAATGCGGGCGTGTCGGGCGACACCACGGCAGGCGGCCTCAGCCGGGTTGACTGGTCGCTGACGCCCGAAACCGATGCGATGATCGTCAATCTGGGCGGCAATGACCTGCTGCGCGGCATCGACCCCGCCAATTCCGCCGCCAATCTGGACAAGATCCTGACCATTGCCCGTGACCGCCAACTGCCGGTGCTGTTGGTGGGCCTGCGGGCGCTGAACAACTATGGCCCCGACTTCAAACAGCAGTTTGATGCCATCTACCCCGACCTTGCCGCCAAATACGGCCTGCCGCTTTACCCCGACTATTTCGGCACGCTGAAAGCCGAGCCTGACGCCCCGATGGCCCTTGCCACCTATATGCAGGCCGACGGCATCCACCCCAATGCCGATGGCGTGGCCAAAGTCATCGCCGACCTTGGCCCCCATGTGATCGCCCTTCTGGAAACGCTGAAATGACCCTGCTTGCCGAACTGACCACCCTTCTGGGGGCTGCCCATGTCCTGACCGGGGCCGACCTTGACCGCTATACCAGCGACTGGACCACCCATTACACCAGCGCGCCCCTTGCCGTTGTCCGCCCCGGCAGCACCGAGGAGGTGGCCGACGTTGTGAAAATCGCCGCCCGGCATCAGATGCCCATCGTGCCCGTCTCGGGCCGCACCGGCCTGACCGGGGGTGCCATGACCAATGGCGGGTTGATGCTGTCCGTCGAACGCCTGAACCGCATCCGCGAGGTTCGCCCCGCCACCCGCATCGCTATTGTCGAGGCGGGGGTGGTCCTGCAACGCCTGCACGACGCAGCCGATGCCGAGGGCCTGTATTTCCCCCTGTGGTTTGGCGCGCGGGGGTCGGCCATGATCGGCGGCGTTCTGTCCACCAATGCGGGCGGGTCGAACGTGCTGCGCTACGGTTCCACCCGTGCCCTGTGTCTGGGGCTGGAAGTGGTTTTGCCTGATGGCCGCATCCTGAACCTGATGTCCGAACTGCATAAGAACAACTCCGGCTACGATCTTCGCCAGTTGTTCATCGGGGCCGAGGGGACGCTGGGCATCATCACCGCCGCCGTGATGAAGCTGGTGCCCCGCCCCCGTGCCTATGCCACCGCCACCGTCGCCGCCCGGTCCCTGCCCGATGCGCTGGCCCTGCTGAACCGCCTGCAAGCCGCCTCAGGCGGTCAGGTCGAGGCGTTCGAATACATGCCCGCCACCTATATGCGCCGCCTGGCCGAACACCGCCCCGACATCCGCCTGCCCTTTGACCGGCGCTATGACACCAATATCCTAGTCGAAATCGGCGCCACCTCACCCCGCGATTCCACCCCCGATGCCGAGGGCACCCTGCCCGTCGTCGCCCTGCTGGAGGCGACGCTGGCCGAGATGATCGAAGAAGGTGCCGTTCTGGACGCCGAGATTGCCCAGAACGACACCCAACGCCTTGCCATGTGGAAACGCCGAGAATTGGCCGCCGAAATCACCGTCGCCCGCCAGCCCGCCATCGACACCGACATCGCCCTGCCGCTGGACCTTGTCCCGGAATTCTACGACCGCATCCACGCCCGCCTGCCCAGCATCGACCCCGGCTGCGAGACGCTTTCGGTCTGCCACCTTGGCGATGGCAACGTCCACTTCACTGTCTATGCCACGCGCGAGGGCCTGTATGACGCCGTGGTCGAGGCGGTCGAGGATGTGGTGGAGGAACTCCACGGCTCCTTCAGCGCCGAACATGGCGTGGGCCTGTCCAAGCTGAACACGATGGCCCGCCGCAAGGACCCCGTCGCGCTGGACGTGATGCGCGCCGTCAAGGCGGCGCTTGACCCGATGGGACTGATGAACCCCGGCAAGGTGATCCCGGAGTGACGGGTGCCAGCCTGATCCGGGCTGATGCCACCGACAAACCTGTCATCGCCCGCCTGATCCAGCTTTACCTTTATGACATGGCCGCGCAGGACCCTTTCCCCATCGGCGCGGATGGGGCCTACGCCTATGACTATCTCGACCGCTTCTGGCAGCATCCCTATCTGTTCCACCTAGATGGCCAGATTGCAGGTTTCGCCTTGGTCATCGACCACTGCCCCATCACGCAAACCGCGCCTTGCTGGTTCATGGCCGAATACTTCGTCCTGCGTCCCTACCGGCAACAGACGCTTGGCAGGACCATCTTTCACGCCATCCTGAACCACCATCCCGGGCGCTGGCACATCGCCACCCAATCCCAGAACCGGGCCGGCGATGCCTTTTGGGCGCGCGCAACGCCTGCCGAGGGGCGCAACGAATTCAAAACCCGGTTCGATGACGCCAACTGGACCCTGCGCGCCTTTGACTGGGACAAGCGCCGGGCCTGAACATGCCCCGCCAGATCAACCAGCCCCCACCGCCGACAAGCGGCCTTGGGCCGCGCCGGAGGCTCAAGGACAACGCGGCGGAACGCCGCTCCGCCAGATCACCCGCCTCACCGCTGGACATCCTTCGCCCCCGAGGTTAGCGATGCCCCCAATCCACCCGAAAGCCCGTACGTTGAGCCCCACCCAAACCGTCCTGCGGCACAAGACCCTGCGCCTGATCGCGGCCTGCATGTTCTTTCTGGGCATGCACAATGCCTCGCTTTACCCCTATCAATCCCTGATCGCGATTGAACGCCTTGGCATGTCCGAAACGGTCTTTGCCGTGCTTCTGGTCGTGGCCTCGGTCAGCGCCGTGACCGCATCTGTCCTGTTCGGCATGCTGACCGATCAGCACGGCCACCGCCGCCGCATCGCGATTGTCACCTGTCTTGCCAGCACCGCCGGAATTGCCCTTGTCCTGCTGCGCCCCAGCGGCCTGACCTTCTTCTTGGCCCAAGGCATCCTTCTGCCTGCGGCGTGGAGCATCTTTGGCCAGCTTTCCACCCTTGTCCGCCTGGCATCCCCCACCTCGGGCCGGGCCGGGGATGCCGTGTTCGGCACGATCCGGTCCCTCTTGTCCTTGGGGTTTCTGGCAACGCTGATCTTCTGGACCTTTGCCTTCGCCGCAGGCGCGGATGAGATGGCGGTCTATTACTCGGGCGGTATTGCCAGTGTGATCATGGTTCTGCTGGTCGCCCTTGGCTGGCCCAAGGATGGGCAGACCACCTGGGACGACCCCAAATCCGGCGTCAGCCTGCGCGCCGCCCTGCGCGACATCGCCCGCCCACATATCTTGTCACGCCTGCTGCTGATCGGCACCCTGTCCGTGCCCGGTGCGCTGTTCTTTGTCCTGATCTCGCTGGTATTCGATGCCTCGTCCGTCCGCTCCTCGGGCGATGTGGCGCTGTACATCGGCATGATGGCGGGATGGGAGATTCCCTTCATGCTGATCATCCCCCGCCTTACAGCGCATGTCCGTCGCGGCACCGTTCTGGCCGCCGCCGCCGTGCTTTACGCCCTGCAACTGGCCCTGATGCCGGTGCTGAGTGACACCTTCTTCTTCTGGCTGCTCCCCATCATATCCGGCGCCAGCGGGTCGGTCATCGTGATGCTGCCCATCGCCTATTTCCAGGACCTGACCCCCGGTCGCCCCGGCAGCGCATCGGCCCTGCTCGCCCTGCAAAAGCTGACGGTGGATGTCCTGACCGCCGTGATCTTTGCCGCAGGCTTTGCCCTTGCCGGGTTCGAAGGTGTGGCGCTGATCGGGTCGGCCCTTGGTCTGGCAGGCGGCCTTGGCCTGTATCTGGCCGACCGGCACAACTGGCTGGCCTCGCAGGTTGCCAGGTGAAGCCCTTTCGTCTGATCGCAGCCGACCGCGACCTGCGGCTGACGGCGGTGCTGATGGTGCTTCTGGGGGCCTTCATCTGCTCGCTCGGCCCCTATGTCTCGATCCTTGCGGTCCGCGAGTTCGGCTTGGGCGATACCGGCTATGCGCTTGTGATGGTGGTGTCCAG
>CAMDHB010000270.1 GCA_945897655.1 Pseudorhodobacter antarcticus | reverse complement strand
TGGAATCGCCCGTTTCTGCGGTTCTGGGATTCATCGACAGGGTCGAGGTTGTCGACCCATTGACTGTCAAGATCATCCTTGAGGCGCCACATGCCGGGTTGCCGATCCTGTTGCTGGATTACCGGGTGCGGATGATCTCCGAGGGGTCCGGGCCGACAATCGAAGAAAACCCCATCGGCACCGGACCTTTCAAGGTCGAAAGCTTTGACGCCGAAGGCACCACCCGGCTCGTCGCGAACGAGACCTATTGGGAAGGCCGCCCCTTGTTGGACGCGATCCAGTTCACCGCGATCCCTGACAGCGAAGCTCGCAATCACGCGATGCTTGCGGGCCAACTGGATGAGAGCACGGCCACCCGGGATCAGTTGGCGCTTTATGTGGGCAACCCGGCCTTTCAGGTGCAAAGCTACCCGTCGGGCGGCTGGTTCGGCATCGTCTTCCGCACCGATACAGCGCCTTTCGACAACGCTGCGGTGCGCCGTGCGCTGCGCATTGCGGTCGACCGCAAGGCCATGATGACGCTGATGGTGGGTGAAACTGGCGGCACCGTGGGCTGCGATACCCCGGTCCGCATCGATGACCCGTTCCGCGCAAAGTTGGACTGCCCGCAGGATATTGCTGGGGCCAAAGCCCTTCTGACCGAGGCAGGCTATCCGGGCGGCATCGACATCGAGCTTGTTACGTCAGATCTTGAAGCCGGCATGGTCCGCTTTGCTGAAGTTTACCAGTCGCAGGTCGCCCCCGCAGGCATCCGCGTTACGCTGAAACTGGCGCCTGCCGACGGCTATTGGGACGATGTGTGGATGACAGCCCCGGCTTCGGTCACGTCTTGGGGTGAGAGGCCTGCAGATCAGATCCTGAACGAAGCCTGGCGCACAGGTTCGTCATGGAACGAAAGCTACTATGCCAATGCGGAGTATGACCAGACCCTCGATCAGGCGCGCGCCTCACTCGACCAGACTGCCGCTCGGGCGCTCTACGTCAAGGCGCAGGAAATCTTGTTTCAGGACGGCGGTACCTTTATCCCCTATCAGGAAGACGGTCGGCAGGTTCTGTCGGCCCGGGTGCGGGGGATCGGACCAGTCGGAGAGGACCAAGTACGCTGGCATCTTGTCGATCTGGCGGAATAGGCGCGGTCTGCCGTGCTGGCAATGATCCTTGGGCGTCTGGGTGCGGCTTGGGTCACGCTGGTTGTCATCGCCGTTGTGGTGTTCGTGGGTGTCGAACTGATGCCGGGAGATGCCTGCACAGCGCTGCTTGGTCGCGATGCGGCGCGGGTCGAGGTTCTGGAAAACTGTCGTGAACGGATGGGCCTGAACCAACCGCCGGTCGAACGGTTTGTCGCCTGGGCGGGGGATCTGGCACAGGGCGATCTGGGCGTGTCGATGAAGCGTGAACGCCCGATCGTGGATATTGTCGGGCCCCGCCTGCGCAATACGCTGATCCTTGCTGTGGCAGCCGCCTTGGCCGGCGTGCCATTGGCCATCGGGTTGGGCGTGATGGTCGCGCTGCGGCGCGAGCGGCCATTTGACCTCATCGTCTCGACCACCGCCCTGCTGGCGATGACGATGCCCGAATTCGTGGTGGCGGCCCTGTTGATCCTGATCTTTGCGATCTGGCTTGGCTGGAGTGCCGGAGTTGTGACCGCGGCCTATGATGCGCCGGCCCTGACCTTGCTGTTTGCCACGCCCTTGCCTGCCCTCACGCTGGCGCTGGTCTATGTGGCGCATATCCTGCGGATGGTGCGGTCTTCGGTGATCGATACGGCGGGGTCGGATTTCGTCCTGATGGCGCGGATGAAAGGTGTGCCTGAACGGCGGATCGTGTGGCGCCATCTGTTGCCCAACGCAATCCTGCCGACGATCCCGGTTATCGGCATGACGCTCGCCTGGCTCTTGTCGGGCGTGGTGATCGTGGAAAGTGCGTTCAACTATCCCGGCATCGGGCGGATGGCGGTGAATGCGGTGGCGGACCGGGACCTGCCGCTGGTGCAGGCCATCACTCTGATCTTCGGTCTGATTTATGTGAGCATGACGCTGATCGCCGATCTGGTTGCGATGGCGCTGAACCCCCGGTTGCGGACCAGACGGTTATGAGCGGCCCTTTGGCTTGGCGCAACGTTCTGTCCCAGCCGTCGGGAGCCATCGGCGTGACGCTGGTTGTGGGCCATGTCGCGCTGGCGCTGCTGTCGCCCCTCATCTTGCCGCATGATCCGATTGCACAAAGTGCCGACCTGATCCTGCAGGCGCCAAGCCTGTCGCATCCCTTCGGGACCGACCGGCTGGGGCGGGATATCCTGTCGCGGGTCATGCTGGGGGGGCGCGAGGCGATGCTGATCGCAACCCTTGCCACGCTCATCGCCATGATCTGGGGCACGGCGGTCGGGTTGCTTCTGGCATTGATCGGCGGGCGGACCGATACCTATGTTATGCGGATCATCGATGCGCTCAGCTCTATCCCCGGCATTCTGATCGTGATGATCTTTGTTGCCGCTCTGGGGGTGGGGCCGGTGGCGCTGATCCCGATCCTTGGCTATTCCTATGGCCTTTCTGTTGTCTACATCGCGCGGGCCGCGGCGCTTGATTTTGTCGCCCGCGATTTTGTGCTGGCTGCTCAGGCCCGGGGCCATGCGCGAACCACGATACTGATCCGCGAAATCCTGCCCAATGTCCGCGACGCGCTGGCCGTGCAAGGGGCCATGCAATGGTCCTGGCTGCTGCTTGGCATCGCATCGCTGTCGTTTCTGGGTCTGGGCGTCGCACCGCCGACCCCCGACTGGGGGTTGATGATCGCGGATGCGCGCGGCGTGATGCAGACCGCCCCCTGGGCCGTGCTCTGGCGGATGGCAATGCTGTCGAGCCTGATCGTTGGCGTGAACCTTGCTGCAGATGCCTTTGCCAAGGCCTTGGGCGTGGACCGGCAAATGCGGACCGGTGCCGCATGACACTCCTCAAGGTTCAGGACCTGACCATCGCGCGCGTGGGCAGCGACGCCGCCATTGTCGGCGCAGTAAGCTTTGGGCTGGAGCCCGGTGAAACCCTTGGCATCGCAGGCGAATCCGGCTGCGGCAAGAGCACGCTTCTGCTGGCACTCATGGGGGTGGCGAAGCCGGGGCTTTCCGTGATCGGCGGACAGGTCGAGGTGATGGGCCAAGATCTGGGATCGATCGCACCTGAAACCATGCGGCGCCTGCGTGGTCATTCGGTTGCGATGGTGCCGCAAAGCGCTGCGATGGCCTTGACGCCCACCATGCGGGTTGGGGCCCAACTGGCAGAGGCGATGGCGGTCCATGACGCGGTCCCTCCCGCCGACATCGCGGCCCGCACCACCGCGCTTTTCGCCCGAGTCCGGCTGCCTGACCCCGACCGGATCGGCGCACGTTATCCGCATGAATTATCGGGCGGGCAGATGCAGCGGGTGGCGATTGCGATGGCGCTGGCTTGCCGGCCGAAACTCCTGCTGCTGGATGAACCCACGACAGGCCTTGATGTCACCACGCAGGCCGGGATTCTGGATCTGCTTGGCGACCTGCGGCGCGAGAACGGGATGGCGATGGTCTGCGTCAGCCACGATATCGGCGTTCTGGCCCGGCTGACGGCCCGGGTTGCAGTCATGTATGCTGGCCGCATCGTTGAAGACCGGCCTGCCGCCGTATTGTTGACGCAGCCCGCGCATCCCTATGCGCGGGCGCTCATGGCCTCGGTGCCCCGGATCGAAAGCCCTGGCTTGCCGCCCTCGATCCCCGGCAGCCCGCCGCCGCCGGGAACATCCGGACCGGGCTGCGCCTTTGCGCCCCGCTGTGCCCGGGCCCATGCGGCTTGCGAACGGCTGCCTGCGCTGTCGCCCCTGCCAGATGGTGGCCGCATCGCATGTCACGCGCCCGACCATGGACCGCTTGTCCTGGCTGCAATACCCGAAGCTTCGGTTGCGCAAAAGGTCAGCGCGCCCCTCGTCGTCGTTCGCGATCTTGTCGTGCAGTATCGGCGGGTGTCCCTGCTGGCCCGCTTGTCGCGGCGCAACCTGCCAGACCCTGTGGTGGCCGGAGTCTCGCTGACCTTGGCAAAAGGTGAGATTCTGGGGCTTGTCGGTGAATCCGGCAGCGGCAAATCCACCATCCTGCGCGCCATCGCCGGCCTTTGGCCGCCAAGCGCTGGCAGCATCACTCTGGACGGCGCAAACCTGCCCGCCCGCGTCACCGCGCGCGACCGGACCGCATTGCGCCGGGTTCAGGTGGTGTTCCAGAACCCTGACGCCTCGCTCAACCCCCGCCACACGATACGCGAGATCCTTGCACAGCCCTTGCGCCTGTACTTCAACGCCAGCCCGACCGAGGTCGAGGCCCGCGCACGCAGCCTGATCAAGGACGTCCGGCTGGACCCTGCCCATCTGGACCGCCGTCCGGCCCAATTGTCGGGCGGTGAACGCCAAAGGGTGGCACTCGCCCGCGCCTTTGCGGCAGACCCGGAAGTGATCCTGTGCGACGAGGTGACCTCTGCACTAGACGTCTCCGTGCAGGCTAGTGTCCTGGCCCTGATTCATGACCTGTGCCGTTCGCGAGGGACTTCTTGCCTGTTCGTCGCCCATGACCTGGCGGTGGTGGCAGCGCTTTGTGACCGGGTGGCAGTGCTGCATCAGGGTCGGATCGTCGAGCAAGGCCCCGCGCGTTCCGTCTGTTCGACCCCCGAGCATGCCTACACGCGCAGCCTGATCCAAGCGGTGCATCGCGGGTCAGACGTTCGCGGCGAAAGCATCGATGAACGATGAAGCCCCTTTGCCGGACCTGCAATTGCCCTTTTGTCCCCCGAAAGCAGCCTAAGCGGATACAATTTGTTTTGAGCGCGATAGGTCATGGACAGGTCGCCTCGCATCGCTATCATTCCCCGGGAAAAACGGAGGTCGGCCG
>CAMDHB010000269.1 GCA_945897655.1 Pseudorhodobacter antarcticus | reverse complement strand
TGTTGATCCAAATCAAGGCCGGGCGGGGCTGATTGGTCAAAATGGGACTAGGCCACAGCACATGTGGCCCCAGTTTGGGGCGTACATCCCGCGATGGGCGCACCAAGGACACCGGCACCCCACCTGTTCGCGCGGTTCCAGGGGTGCCGGTGATCTTTTTTCAAGCATCAGATCATCGGCACGCGAATAGTGGTCGCGCTTGACCTAGGTCAATGTGGCGAGGTGGCGGCGGGTGCAAAAGGGATCAGCGAACAGTACCCAAGGTTTTCATCACCATGTCCTCGACCGAAGAACCCCAGCTATACGCCGCCCGGGAACCCATTTTCCCGCGCCGGATTTCCGGCCGTTTCCGCAGTATGAAATGGGGCCTGATGGCGGTGATGCTGGGCATCTACTACATCACGCCCTGGATTCGGTGGGACCGGGGGCCGAACCTGCCCGATCAGGCGGTGCTGATTGATATTGCGGGGCGGCGGTTCTTCTTCTTCATGATCGAGATCTGGCCGCATGAGTTTTACTTCATCGCGGGCCTGCTGATCATGGCGGGCTTGGGGCTGTTCTTGTTCACAAGTGCCGCTGGCCGGGTTTGGTGTGGTTATGCCTGCCCGCAGACGGTGTGGACCGATCTGTTCATTCTGGTCGAACGCTGGATCGAGGGCGACCGGAACGCCCGCATCAGGCTGCACCGCCAGCCGTGGAACTGGGAAAAGCTGGTCAAGAACATCACCAAATGGTGGGTCTGGTTTGCGATTGGTCTGGCGACAGGCGGAGCCTGGGTGTTCTATTTCGCCGATGCGCCGACGCTGTTTTGGGCGCTGGTCACGGGCACGGCCAACCCAATCGCCTATATCACGATGTTGGTGCTGGCCTTTACCACCTTCTTTTTCGGTGGCTTCGCGCGGGAGCAGATTTGCATCTATGCCTGCCCCTGGCCGCGCATTCAGGCCGCGATGATGGACGAAGATACGCTGACCATCGGCTACCGCGACTGGCGGGGCGAGCCGCGAGGCAAGCAGAATGTGGAAGGCAATGGCGATTGCATCGACTGCATGGCTTGCGTCAACGTCTGCCCGATGGGGATTGATATTCGCAACGGCCAGCAGCTGGCTTGCATCACCTGCGGGCTGTGCATTGATGCCTGTGACATCACGATGGACAAGATCGGCAGGCCGCGCGGGCTGATCAGCTATATGGCGCTGACGGATGAGACGCGGGAGCGGGCCGGGCAGGTGCCGAAATCGGTGTGGAGCCATGTGTTCCGCACCCGCACCATTCTGTACACCGTCCTGTGGGGCGGGGTGGGCCTTGGGCTGGTGGTGGCGCTGTTCTTGCGGACCAACATTGACGTGTCGGTCACCCCGGTGCGCAACCCGACCTATGTGGTGCTGTCGGATGGGTCGATCCGCAACACCTATGACATGCGGCTGCGCAACAAGCACGGCGAGGACCGCTGGTTCACCTTCTCGGCCACCGCGCCCGCGACATTCGTGCTGTGGTTGGAGGGGGCGGAGGGGTTGCGCGTGCTGGTTCCGGCAAACGAGACCATGGAGCAGCGGCTGTATGTGATTGCCGCACCCGATTCGCTGGGGGCCGAAGCAGAGCGCACGCCGATCCGGCTGTGGATCAGTGATGAGAGCGAGAACGATTCCCCCCGGGCCGAACGGGTGCATCACGACACGATTTTCAACGGAAAGGACGACTGAGATGGCCGTTACCGAAAAACCCGTGCGCCCACTGACCGGATGGCATGTGCTGGCGATGTTCGTGGCGTTCTTTGGTGTCATCATCGCGGTGAATGCCGGGTTGGCGTGGAAGGCGATTTCCACCTTTCCGGGGTTGGAGGTGGATAACGGCTATATCGCCAGCCAAAGCTTTGACGCCGAACGGTCGGCGCAACAGGCGCTGAACTGGACGTTCGTGCATGGCTATGATGCCGGGGCCAATGAGTTGCGGCTGACATTCACCGATGCTGAAGGCAGGTCTGTGGCGCTGGCCACGCTGAACGTTTTGGTCGGGCGCACCTCCGAAAGCAGCGATGACCTGCGCCCGGATTTCACGCTAAAGGACGGGGTTTATGCAGCACCCGTCACGCTGGCGCAGGGCAAGTGGATGATGATGGTCGAGGCTCGGGGCATAGACGGCGCACCGTTCCGGCAGCGCATTGATCTGTATGTGAGCCGCTGACATGACGATGACCGAAACCAGCCAGATGATTGCCTGCCCGGCCTGCGTGGTGGCCCCGTCGGCCGAGCGGTTGGCGGAACTGACGGTGGTGCCCAATGCGCGGCTGATGTTGTCATTGCCCTCGGCCCATTGTGCGGCCTGCATATCGACCGTCGAGGCGGCGATGAACGCCTATCCGGGGGTTCATTCGGCGCGGGTCAACCTGACGCTGAAGCGGGTGTTGGTTGAGGCTGACCCGCAGGTCACCGCCGCCGACCTGATCCCCGCGCTGGAGGCGGTGGGGTATGAGGCGCATGAGTTGGACCCCGGCATTTTGTCGGCTACTGAGACCGACCGGCAGGGCCGCGAGATATTGATGCGGCTGGGTGTCGCGTTCTTTTCCATGATGAACATCATGCTGTTGTCGGTCGCCGTCTGGTCGGGGGCAGAAGCTGCGACGCGGGACATGTTCCACTGGATTTCCGCGATGATCGCCATTCCCACAGTGCTGTTCGTGGGTCAGCCATTCTTTCGCGCCGCCTGGGCCGCGCTGCGGGTGGGGCGCTTGGGGATGGATGTGCCGATATCGCTGGCGCTGATCCTCGCCTCGGGGATTTCGTTGTATGAGACGGTTTATAGCGGTGAACATGCCTATTTCGATGCGGCGGTGATGCTGTCGTTCTTTCTGCTGCTGGGCCGGTATCTGGACCACCGCAGCCGGGCGCTGGCGCGGTCGGCGGCGGAGGAGTTGGCGGCGCTGGAGGTGCCGCGCGCGATTGTGCTGGTGGACGGGGTCGAAACCCCGCGCCCGATTGCTGAGGTGGCCAAGGGCGATCTGGTGCTGGTGCGGCCGGGGGGACGGATGCCGGTGGACGGTATCGTGACGGCGGGCACGTCCGAGGTGGACCGGGGTTTGCTGACGGGGGAAAGCCTGCCGGTGTTTGCCGGGCCGGGTTTGGTGGTGTCGGCGGGCGAGGTCAATCTGACCGGGCCGTTGACGCTGCGCGTGGTGGCGGCGGGGCGGGACAGTTCGCTGCACCGCATGGCCGAACTGGTCGCCGTCGCCGAAAGTGCCAAGACGCGCTACACCACCTTGGCCGAACGTGCGGCGTCCTGGTATTCGCCGCTGGTGCATATCCTGTCGTTCAGCGCCTTTGGCTATTGGATGTGGCAGACCGGGGGGGATGTGCGGTTTGCTGTCAACATCTCGGCTGCCGTGTTGATCATCACCTGTCCTTGCGCGCTGGGGCTGGCGGTGCCTGCTGTGGTGACGGCGGCCAGTGGCAAGCTGTTCCGCAAGGGGGTGCTGATCAAGAACGGCACCGCGTTGGAGCGGTTGGCCGAGGTGGACACGGTGGTGTTCGACAAGACCGGGACCCTGACGATGGGCACGCCGGAGCCGGTGGATTTGGGTTCCGTGCCGCCCGCCGATCTGGCGGTTGCCGTGGCGCTGGCGCGGGCGTCGTCGCATCCCTTGGCGCAGGCTTTGGCGCGGCTGGATGTTGTGGCGGCGGAGGTCACCGACCTGCGCGAGGTGCCGGGGTATGGGGTTGAGGGGCGCCTTGGGGCCTCGGTGGTGCGTCTGGGCCGGGCGGCCTGGGTTGGGGCGGAGCCTGTGGCGATGACGGCGACCTATCTGTCCTCAGGTGGGGCGACCCATGCGATCAGCTTCACGGACCAGTTGCGCCCGGGGGCCGAGGTGGCGGTGGCCGAGTTGCGCCGTCAGGGCAAGGCGATCAAGCTGGTGTCGGGCGATACCGAGGCGGCGGTTGCGGCTTTGGCTGGGCGGTTGGGGATTTCGGATTGGGTTGCCGGGGCTCTGCCCGCCGAAAAGGCCGCGATTGTGCGGGGGCTGACAGACAGCGGTCGGCGCGTGCTGATGGTAGGGGATGGGTTGAACGACACGGCGGCGCTGGCGGCGGCGCATGTGTCCATCTCACCCGCGTCGGCGCTGGATGCGGCGCGGGTGGCGTCGGACATCGTGCTGCTGGGCCGTGACATGGGGCCGATTGGCGATGCCACACGGATTGCGGGGCAGGCCACACGGCGCATGGTCGAGAATTTCGGGATTTCGGCGGCTTATAACGTGGTTGCGGTGCCCCTGGCGCTGATCGGGTCGGCCACGCCGCTGGCGGCGGCCTTGGCGATGTCGCTGTCGTCGATTACGGTATCCCTGAACGCGTTGAGGTTGAAATAGGCCATGCAGATCCTGACCATCCTGATCCCGGTGTCGCTGTTTCTGGGTGGCCTTGGGTTGGCCGCGTTCTTTTGGGCGATGCGGACCAAGCAGTTCGATGATCCGCAGGGCGATGCGAGCCGGATCTTGACCAAGGAATGGGACGACCGGCCGAAGCCGTGAGGTTTTGGCTGGGCGTTGAGGGCGCGGGGTGTCGTGACACAGCACCCGGCGGCAACGATTTGGCCGAGGCCCTAGCCGAGGTCATGCGCAATGCCTACGACATGAAGGACGGGGGCCAAAGCCCCCGGCCAGCGCCCCGCTGCGGGGGCTTACGCGGCCCCATCAGGGGCCACGGTCCCCCTTGCATCCCCTCGGAGGGCGCTTCTCGCCCTCCAGGTCGGGCGCTGTCCTATGTTGGATGGTCTGAACCAGTTCAACTGAACCTTGGTCGCAGCAGGCGGGGAAACGCGGTGCGTTTCCTTCTCCGCCCGAACCCAGAAACGTCCTTGGCTGAGGCCCTAGCCGAGGTCATGCGCAACGGATGCACCCAACCGGACGGTGGCCCAAAGCCAC
>CAMDHB010000268.1 GCA_945897655.1 Pseudorhodobacter antarcticus | reverse complement strand
CCAGCACCACAAAGGGTTCGAAGCTCGGCGCCACATAGGCCATGCCCTCAACTGCGGACAGGACCGTCATCGCGGGTGTGATCATCGCGTCGCCAAAGAACAAGGAAATGCCGATCACCCCGACCGCGAGCAACCAAGTTGGGCGCTTTTGCAGTGCTTGTTGGACAAGGGCGACAAGCGACAGTGTGCCCCCTTCTCCCCGGTTGTCGGCCCGCATGACCAAAAGGACGTATTTGATCGTGACGATGAGTACCAGCGTCCAAATCAGAAGCGACACCACACCGATAACCTCTTGCCGAAGGTCGCCCTTGCCACCCAAGGCGTGCAGAGATTCGCGCAGCGCATAGAGCGGGCTGGTCCCGATGTCGCCGTAGACAACGCCCGTGCAGCCGACGACCAGCTTCCACAAGCCTTTGGAGGGGGCATGCGGTGCAGGTTGGAGGGGTGGAGTTGGCGGGGTCGTGGTGCCTTTTGGCAAGGCGTCATCGCTTGGGGTGTTGGTTGCGTTCATGACCTTGGCCGTGGACCGGTGAGGCGTGCTGCCTACACCCGGGCAACTGGAACGTCCAGCCTTGCTTGTCGTGGGGCGGTCAGGTGGGCTTTATGTCGCTTCTGGGGGTGAAACCGGGAAGTTTGGGCTGAGGAGGCGACGGAAAAGCTGGGTCAGAAACTCTTGCGCGCCGGTGTAGGGGTCTTGATCCGGGCCAAGCACACCGCGGACTTGAACATCGAAATCGGCGTAATGTTGGGTCAGCGCCCAGATCGAAAAGATCAGGTGAACCGGATGAACCGGGGCGATGCGGCCCTCGGCGATCCAGCGGCGCAGGACTATGGCCTTCTCGTCGACCAGGGTTTTCAGCGGACCTTCGATCGCGGCCAGCATTCTAGGCGCGCCTTGCAGCATCTCGTTGGCAAAGAGGCGGCTTTCGCGGGGGTAGTCGCGGCTGAGGTCGAGTTTGCGGCGGACATAGGAGAGCACCTCGGTCACCGGGTCGCCTTTGGGGTTCATGAGCCGCAGGGGATCGAGCCAGGTTTGCAAAAGCTGGTCCAGAAGGGCCACGTAGACGGCATCTTTGGACGGGAAATAGTAGAGGAGGTTGGGTTTGGAGAGGCCCGCCACCTCGGCAATCTGGTCAAGGGTCGCCCCCCGGAAACCGTGCTGGGAAAACACGTCCAGACCCGCTTCAAGGATGGCCTTGGAGTTGCGTTCCTGAATTCGGGTGCGGGGTTTCAGCATCGGGCGGGCCCTTTCACGGGCCGTCAGAATGGCGCAGATCGGGGCAGATTGTAAACGGAATTTGCCGATCTGCCCCGGTTTTCAGAAGTGTCCACATGTGGACATGTGTGAATATATATACGGATCAGTAGGATAGAGTTTTCCGTTAACCTGACCTTAACCTTTCGCCCCATATGGCCAAGCCCAAACCCTGAATCGGGCGTCCGGGCGTACAGGAACCCGTTAATGCGGCTGACGGTCGATACCTTGGAATGACCGCTTCGAGCCCATATCGACCTCACCCTACGCTGGCTCAACAGTGTGATCGGCCCAAACCGGTCTTTCGTCATCGCTGTAGCGAATGGCCGGTTTTCGCTGAAGACGACATTGGCGCCAACTCGCGCCGGCGGCCGCACTGACAGCAGGGGAAGCGGTTCCAAAACACTCAAGGCGAGTCGAGTAATGCTTCGAGATGACGGACAGAAACCTCAATATTGTAGCGCGCCTTCTCTTTGTCTCCCGCAAGCCGCTCTGGAGACCAATCGCTGACGGGCCATGTGATCACTTCCAGGCTTCGCATTGCTTCGAAGACCGGCAGGGTCTTGACAACAATGGGCTCGGCCTCTGGAGTCACCGAGCAATACCCGGCAACAAGGTTTTGACGACAGGCCTCGCCCCGCTCGGGCGCATCGACAGCACTATCAGCGACCGCCACGCCCAAATCCCAAAATAGGGCGCCGAAGCCGCATTCGCCGAAATCGATGAGGCTACCTCGGGCGCCATCGATCACAACATTATGGCGATGGCTGTCGGAATGAACCAAGCCCGTCCAAACACCTTCATCAATTTGCGCCTGGAACTGCGGGCCAAACCGATCGAGCGCTGCTGCAACGATAGTTCTCTCCTGATCGCTTAAGAGCTGAAGCAGAAGCGGGTTTTCATAGTGGCGGGCAACGCGATGCAGGTCCCAATTGAGCGCCCCCGAAAGGCGCTTCCCCTTTGAGATCTTATGAAAGCGCGCAAGCGTGGCGCCGAATATTCTAAAATCTTCATCGCTTTCAAACGCCGGATGCCGGCCAGGCACATATCCAAAGACGAACACCTCAGTTTTATCACTGAGGCTGTAGCGCGACAAAGATTGCGGGCCTGGGAAGTCTGGCTCGGCGCTCAAAAGGATCAGCGCTTCCCACTGGAAAAGGAGGTTTGGGCGCTTCTCGCTGGCTTCCCGCACGGCTTTCATCACAACCTGGCGCCGATCAGATAGGGTAAGAAGCAGCGTTGCGACTTCACTGTTTCCGGCAAGAATCTCGGCGCTTGCATCGCCAAAAAGTGCGTTTGCCGCTTCTAGCCAATATGCGTGGGTTTCGTCAGACACCATGACTGCTCCGAACGACGCGCTGTGTAAGCAAGTTAGCGGCGGCTGTCTTTCTCAGCAACGTCGCCCATCAATAGATGCGCTGTCAATCGCCTTGAAGAGGCGGGAAATCCGCCAAAGCAGTCGTTATAGCCATGAAGCCAGACCGCCCGCTTTCCGCCCCTTCGACTGCAACACGATCAAGGGCGTGTGTCAGGTTCGTCCGCATAGCCGGCTATCGAATTGCCGTCAGATTGGTACTGATCGTCGGATCAGAAGCGCCTTCCAAATGGGCGGAGGTTTTTTGCCCCATTGCAATAGAACTTGTCTGTCTGGACTGATCGCGCCACTGTTCCTGCAAGGTTCAACAGAAAGGCCCCAAACCATGCGCCCGCAATGCACCGCTACCCTGATGGTCGATGATGCCCGCGTTCGGGTGGCGCGGTTTGATTTTGTGCCGGGGGCCGAGACGGGGTGGCACCGGCATGGGCATGATTATGTCATCACCGCGATCACGGATTGTCCGATGCTGATTGAGGAGCCGGGTGGGGGCATGCGGCGGGTTTTGGTTGCGGCAGGCACGGCGTACCGGCGGAGTGAGGGGGTTGAGCACAATGTCGTCAATGACGGCACTGTGCCCATGTCCTTTGTCGAGGTCGAGTTGAAAGAGGCGGCACGGGGCTGAGGCGTCATGCGGTTTGTGCCATCAGCGCTGTGATCCCGCGGATGACGAGGGCATGATCCTCGGCCTGCGGCAGGCCTGACACGGTGGCCACGGCAACCATGCCGACACCGGCCACGCGGATGGGCACGGCGCCGCCGTGGTCGGCGTAGTCCGCCTCGCACAGGCCGTCGCGGGCCAAGGTTTGGTTGCGTTCGGCATTGCGCAGGCCGACGGCCATAGAGGCACGGCCGGTCATCAGGGTGGTGTTGCTTTTGCGGCGTGCCCAGTTGTCATTACCGGCCTGCGAGCCGGGGAGGGCGGCGTGAAAGAACGTGCGGTGCGCGTTGCGGATGTTGATGACCACGGGCAGGCCTTGGGCAAGGTCCATCAGGATCGTGCCCAGTTGCAGGGCTGTCGCCTCATCAAAACGCGGCAGGATCAGGCTGTCAGCCTCGGCGGCGAGGGTTTCGGGGGTCATCATTTGTCCTGTTGTTGCGGGAGTGGTGGATTTATGGCATATTATGCCAAAGGGTCAAAGGAGAATGCAATGGTCACGCGGAATGTCGTTTTGACAGAGCAACAGTCGGCATTTGTGGACAGCCTTGTCAGTTCGGGGCGGTTCCAGAATGCGTCCGAGGCGCTGCGGGCAGGGTTGACCCTGCTGGAGCGTGACGAGGCGATCTGGGAGGCGGCCAAGGCGGGGGTGATGGAGGGGCTGGAGCAGGTCAGGCGGAGGCAGTTTGCGGAAGGAACGGGTCGCGAAGTGATCGACCGCGCCTACGAGCGGGCCAAGAAGAGGCATGGACTGTGAAGTCATTCGTCTTTTCTGAACGGGCGGATCGCAGCCTTGATCACATCATGGACTGGAGTTTTGAAAAGTTTGGCCAAGTGCAAGCGGACCGCTATCGGAACCTGCTGGTTAATCGCTGCGAAGCAATCGCGGCAGGTACCGCACATCACCAATCCTGCCGCGTGATGTTTGCCGATGACCTGCGCGAGGATTTGCGGTTTGCCCGGGCGGGCAATCATTTCGTGATTTTCGTCGAGACGCCGGACGAGGTGCTGATTGTCGACTTCCTGCACCAAAGTGCGGACATTGCCGGGCGGTTAGGGTAGCGCACCGATGCCGCGCAGGATCATGGTCTTGACCTGATCCTTGGCCTCGCGCCACTGGGCATCGGTCAGGGGGGTGCCGCCGTTCAGGGTTTCGATCTGGTGGCCAAAGTCGGCGTAATGCTGGGTTGTGGCCCAGAGCATGTAGAGCAGGTGTTCGGGGCTGACCGGCTTCATCTTCCCCTCATCCACCCAGCGCTGGATCAGGGCGGCACGGTCGGTCGTCCAGTCGCGCAGGGTGGTTTCAAGATAGTCCTGAATGACGGGGGCGCCATGCATAACCTCGGACGCCCAGACCTTGGAGCCGTCGGGGTGGCGGCGCGAGATGTCCATTTTGGCGTCGATATAGGCGCCGATGCCCTCAACGGGGCCGGGGGCGGAATCCATGGCTGCCGCTGCCTGGAGCCAAATTTCGAAGATATTGCGGACGACGCGGCGGTAGAGGTCTTCTTTGGTCGGGAAGTAGTAATGCAGGTTGGCTTTGGGCAGCCCCGCCAGATCGGCGATCAGTTGCATTGTGGCGCCGCCAAAGCCAGCCTCGGCAAACACCTTTTCGGCGGCTTGCAGGATCAGGGTTTC
>CAMDHB010000267.1 GCA_945897655.1 Pseudorhodobacter antarcticus | reverse complement strand
TGATCTATTAGGGGTCATCCCGCGCAGATAGCAGCTTGGCGTCCCATCGACCGGATCAGGCTTGGGCCAAAAATGCATTGATCTGGCGGGCCATCAGCACCCCAAAGTTCCTGTTGGCATGTACGGTATCGCCCTTCTTGTGGGAACGATGTTCCGACAACAGGTACCCCAGCTCGTCGCAACTTTCCTTGGGGACGCGAACGGAACGGATCGACCGCCTTTGCAACTCCTCTGCCATGGTCTGACAGAAAATCGCGTCAATCTGCGCGACAAGGGCTTCATCATTCCGCTGCACAAGGGGCGACTCGCGAAACAGTCGCGCGGCCTCTACCGCAAAAACCGGGGTTCCCACCGCTTGCAGGGCATCCAGAAACGCCAGAACATGCCGCTGTCCCAGACGCGTCGCATGTTCCACAAGAAGCCGGGACAGCGGTGTTTTTCCCTCACAATTGGGCGCAAGGCCAAAGGACATCCAGTCAGGGTCCTTGCACAGCAGGCTCGAAAAATACGGTGCAGCCAAACCAACAATGTCGTAATCAATCACCCCACCGTGAAAAGTGAAAGGGACCGTCTTGCGGCTATGGGTGGAAAACTCGTTGCCCGAAACAGAGTAGAATTTCTCCTGCATCTCACGGCCCATGCCGATATACTGGAATTCGATTTCCAACCCCGGATGGGCAAGCCCAGAGGCAACAATATCCTTATAGCCCCGCGCGATGGCGACAGTCTGCGAGTTGCCTATAATCAGGACCCTCAATTTCCGCCTCCGAAAGCGTCCAGCAACTCTTCATCACATTTCACGTCATCGGAATCCGGTTCCAGTACCGATACTTCGGAATCCTGTTGGACGGGTTTCTCATGCTGGCTGAAAAAACTCTTCATCACATGGCTGACACCATCCGCAACAATGGTGCGCAAATCGGGGTTGTAGAACTGTGATCGCATCGGGATTGACGAGATGATTTCAAAGGACGGGAAATAGTCAACCCAATCATGGCGCGCGGCCAGATCACCGGCAACCGCCCTCAGAACCGCCTTGGAATAGCTCGACGCAACCACAACATTGTGCTGTGTTGCGGTTGCCATCAACGGAACCGGGCTGACAGTCAATATGAACTTCATCGCCGGGTTGATGGCCCGCATGATGCCAAAGAACTGTTCCATGTCGTCAAAGATTTCGCGGTAATCCAGATTGCGAAATACATGCAATTCGGGGTCAAAAGTCCCCCCTGCCGTTCCTGGACAAACCGGAAATGCCGCCCCATCCTCTTTCAACAACCAGGCTTCCGTCAGGCCAAGTGTAAAAATGAAAACGTCGGTGGCTTGGAACAATTCCAAAACAGCCGTCAGATGGCTGTCCCGCAATGTGACCAGTTCATCAACCGTTCGGAAGGGCGCAGGTTCTATGGTCGGACGAAAGGCATCGACAAACCCATCGCCTTTGGTCCAGATATGCGCGTCCCGATGTTCAAAATCACCCAATGCGCGCCGCACCAGTTGCACCAACTGCCTTGATGTATAAACATTGCCATACCGAGCGGAATACATGCCGTATCCAAACTCCAGACGCGCATCAGCCGGCAGGAAGTTGGGCGCCGGTTCAACATCCAGAAACCTGAAACCACTTGACCGCAAGGCATGTCCAATATGCTGGGCAAAGCAGCTTCCGGCCGCAGCAATGGTTTGATCGGAAATCGAGAACTTCTTCTCGTACCAGCTATCAATGGCCAGCGGGTGCGCGTCTTCGACAACGCGCCGCCAGAATGCTTTTTTGGGCTGGACCGAATAGGGGTGCATCTTGCCGTCCTCGCCGATTCGAACCAATCATCGTGAAACGATAACGGCGAACCACGGCGTTGTGTAGGGGCAGCAGGCCTGTGAAAACACTTGCCGTGTCAATGGTTAAAATCGAGTTAATCAAAACGATCAAGTCTTTGATTTAATTAATTTTTTCAAGCGTTTCACACGTGGAATTCTGTGAAATGGGCCCCGGCAACCCGCGCCGCCGGGGCCAGATATTCTCAGCCGACCAGTTCAAGCCCCGAGAAGAAGAAGCTGATTTCCCGCGCAGCCGATGCCGGGCTGTCGGACCCGTGAACCGAATTCTCACCCTTGGACAGCGCGAAATCCTTGCGGATCGTGCCAGCGGCAGCAGCGGCCGGATCGGTCGCCCCCAGCACTGCACGGTTCTTCGCAATGGCGCCCTCGCCCTCCAGACCCTGCACGACAACGGGTTCGGACGCCATGAAGGCAACCAACTCGCCATAGAAGCCGCGCTCTTTATGCTCGGCATAAAACTCGCCAGCCTGGGCTGCCGACAAATGGATGCGCTTGGACGCGACAACCCGCAGGCCAGCATCCTCGAACTTGGCAACGATCTTGCCGGTCAGGTTGCGGCGGGTCGCGTCGGGCTTGATGATCGACAGGGTGCGTTCGGTGGTCATGATACTCTCCGGATGACTGAGCTCGGGGCAGCGGCCCCGTGCCAAAATTGATGCGCGGCCCTGCTAGCATGGGCGCGGGGGCTTGAAAAGCCAAATGCAGACGTCTCTTGTGACGGGCAGGAGGATCCCCATGACACAGCCACCCTTCACCCTTGTCGGCATCGACCATGTCGTTTTTCTGGTCGATGACATGCACCGCGCCCTGCAATTCTATGCGCAGGTTCTGGGCTGCGTGCCGGGCTATAGCTATCCCGCCTTGGGGATGGAACAGGTCTGGTGCGGTGCCGCGTTGATCGTGCTGTGGGACGTCACCCACCCCGGCGCCGCATCGGCCGTTCCGCCCATCGCAAGTGGCCGCAACGTGGATCACATCTGCATCGCAACCTCCCCCTTCGCCCCGGGCGCGATGCGCGCCCATCTGGCCACCCATGGCGTCGAGATCGAACGCGAGGCCACGCATGGCGGTGCGCGCGGGATGGGGCATTCCTTCTATATCCTTGACCCCTTCGGCAACAAGCTGGAGATCAAGGGACCGGCGGAGTATCCTGACGGGAGGTGAGGAAGTTGGGCAGGTTTGCATTTTCAAGAAAGTTCAGACTAACCCCCGCTTTGCCATGGGCAAAGCCATGGACTGCCCATCCTACAAGCCATTCCCGGTTGACGCCCCGCCCCGCTTAGGGCAATCCCGGCCTCATGCTCAAGATCCAAGACATCACCTATTCCGTCGAAGGCCGCCCTCTGTTCGAAGGCGCCTCTGCCACCATTCCCACCGGCCACAAGGTTGGTCTTGTCGGTCGCAATGGCGCGGGCAAGACCACCCTGTTCCGCCTGATCCGCAAAGAGCTGGCGCTGGAAGGCGGCGACATCTCCATTCCGTCCCGCGCTCGCATTGGTGGCGTCGCGCAAGAGGTGCCTTCGTCATCGACCTCACTGATCGAGACGGTCCTTCAGGCCGACACTGAACGTGCCGCTCTGATGGCCGAGGCCGAGACCGCCCACGACCCCCACCGTATCGCCGAGGTTCAGGCTCGCCTCTCCGACATCGACGCCTGGAGCGCCGAAGGCCGCGCCTCCGCCATCCTGAAAGGTCTGGGATTTGACGCCGAGGACCAGCTTCGCCCCTGCTCCGATTTTTCAGGCGGCTGGCGGATGCGGGTAGCCCTGGCGGGGGTGCTCTTTGCCCAACCCGACTATCTGCTACTCGACGAACCCACCAACTACCTCGACCTTGAAGGGGCGCTGTGGTTGGAATCCTACCTGCAAAAATACCCACACACCGTTCTGATCATTTCCCACGACCGCGGCCTTTTGAACCGCGCTGTGACAGGCATCCTGCATCTGGACAACAAGAAGCTGACCTACTGGTCGGGCCCCTATGACCAGTTTGCCCGCCAGATGGCCGAACGCCGCGCCGTGCTTCAGTCCCAGGCCAAGAAACAAGACGCCCGCCGCGCCCATCTGCAGGCCTTTGTCGACCGCTTCAAAGCCAAGGCCTCCAAGGCCACGCAAGCTCAGTCCCGCGTCAAGCAGTTGGAAAAGATGGTCACCATCACTGCCCCTGAGGATGCCAAGAAGGTCGTCTTCACCTTCCCCAAACCGGAGGAGCTGTCGCCCCCCATCATCAACATGGAAAACGTCGCGGTGGGCTATGATGGCCCGCCCATCCTGCGGAAGATGTCGCTGCGGATCGACCAGGACGACCGGATCGCCCTCTTGGGCCGCAATGGCGAGGGCAAGTCGACCCTGTCCAAACTTCTGGCAGGCAAGCTTGCCGCGATGGAGGGGCGGATGGTGCAATCCTCCAAGCTCCGTATCGGATATTTTGCCCAGCATCAGGTGGATGAACTTTTCATCGACGAAACCCCCTTGCAGCATCTGCAACGCCTACGGCCAGATGAAGGCCAGCCCCGGCTGCGGGCCCGTCTGGCAGGCTTTGGCCTTGGGGTCGATCAGGCCGAAACCGAGGTGGGCCGTCTGTCGGGCGGCCAAAAGGCGCGCCTGTCCTTGCTGCTGGCCACCATCGACGCGCCGCACCTGCTGATCCTGGACGAACCTACCAACCACTTGGACATGGAAAGTCGCGAGGCTTTGGTCGAAGCGCTGACGGAATACTCTGGCGCTGTCATCCTCGTCTCGCACGACATGCACCTCCTGTCGCTCGTCGCAGACCGGCTTTGGCTGGTCAAGGGTGGCCTCGTCACCCCTTACGCCGATGATCTGGAAGCGTATCGCCGCATGCTCCTTGCAGGCGATGACGAGGCCAAACCAGCGGCCAAGCCAGTTGAAAAGCCCAAGAAAGCGAGCCGCGACGAAGTCCTGGCCCTGCGTGCCGAGGTCCGCAAAAGCGAGGAGCGTTTGGCCAAGTTGAACGACATGCGCGACAAACTGGCCAAGAAACTGGCCGACCCTGCGCTTTACGAGGATGCGCGCAAAGGCGAACTTGCCACATGGAATGCCAAATACGCCGAGGTTATGGATGCCTTGGACAAGGCCGAAGCGATGT
>CAMDHB010000266.1 GCA_945897655.1 Pseudorhodobacter antarcticus | reverse complement strand
TCCCGGTCCCTCAGTCATGCCCGACCGCGTTTTGGCCGCCATGCATCAGGCCTCGCCCAACATTTATGAAGGCGCGCTGATCGACATGGTGGAAACACTGTGGCCCGATCTGCGCCAACTGGCGGGCACCCAGCATCATGTGGCGGCCTACATCGCCAATGGGCATGGCACATGGGAGGCGGCCAACACCAACCTGTTTTCGCGTGGGGACAAGGCGCTGGTTCTGGCAACCGGCGTATTCGGTCACGGCTGGGCCAATTCGGTGCGCGGCCTTGGGGTCGAGGTTGAGGTGCTGGATTTCGGCATGTCGTCCGCGCCGGACTGGGCACTGGTCGAACAGACGCTGCGGGCCGAGCCGAATTACAAGGCGGTCCTTGTCACCCATGTCGACACGGCAACCACCGTCAAGACGGACATCGCGGCCTTGCGCGCCCTACTGGATGCCGTGGGCCATAGCGCCTTGCTAGCCGTGGACTGTGTCGCGTCGATGGGCTGCGACCGGTATCTGATGGATGACTGGGGCATTGATGTCACCGTGGCAGCCAGCCAAAAGGGCCTGATGACTCCGCCCGGCATGGGTTTTGTCTGGTTTTCCGACCGCGCGGCCGAGCGGTGCAAGACCAGCGATCTGCGCACACCGTATTGGAACTGGACGCCCCGCGCTAATCCTGAGGAGTTTTGGCAGTATTGGTATGGCACCGCACCCACCCATCATCTGTTAGGACTGCGCGAGGCTTTGACGATGGTCCTGCACGAAGAGGGCTTGCCACAGGTCTGGAATCGCCATGCCATGCTGGCGCGCACGGTCTGGGCAGCGTTTGACGGTTGGTCGGCCGCAAATCCTGCCATCCGCCTGAACGTGTCAGACCGGGCCAGCCGGGGCCATTCGGTGACGGCGGCCCGTCTGGGCAGCCCCGATGCCACACGCCTGCGCCGCTGGTGCGAGGCGAATGGCGGTGTGACACTTGGCATTGGTTTGGGCATGTCGTCGCCCGCGGACCCTAAGGCCGATGGCGCGCTGCGGGTGGCCCATATGGGGCATGTGAACGCCCATATGACGTTGGGCGCCATTGCCGTCATGCAGGCCGGCTTGCAGGCCCTGGGGATTTCCCACGGCGATGGCTTGACAGCGGCCGCCCGCGAAGTGGCTTTGGGATGACGACCGCACCCTTTGGCTGAAGATTTTCGGATGACACCGTCACAGCACTTGACGCGTTCGTGATCAGCACCTATCTCCCCCTCAGCGACCGGGCCCCTCTGACAGGCGAACCCTGTGATGTCGGCGCAAAGTGACAGGGCCCGTTGTTTCGCTGCGACATGTCCGGTCAGAAACATCAAGCTGTTCGGGGATACGATGGATTTTCTTTTCTACGAAGTGATCAGCAAGCCTTTGTGGCTTTGGCTGATGTTCATGACGATTGTCGTCACGCTGATGGTCTTTGACCTTGGCGTTCTGCACAAGGACGACCACGAGATTGGTGTGGCCGAAAGCCTTAAGCTGTCGGCCTTCTATATCATCATTGCCATCGCCTTTGGTGGTTATATCTGGTGGGCTTGGTCAAAAGGCACTCTTGTCACCACGGATGGGACCAACCCCGTCGCGTCGTATTTCCAAGGCTATATCATCGAGAAGGTGCTCTCGATCGACAACGTCTTTGTCATATCGCTGATCTTTGGCTACTTTGCCATTCCGCGCAAATACCAGTACCGCGCCTTGGTCTGGGGCATCATCGGCGTGATTGTCCTGCGCGGCATCATGATCGCGATTGGTGCTGAACTGGTGTCCAACTATAGCTGGATGACGCTGATCTTTGCCGCCTTCCTGGCCTTTACCGGCATCAAGATGCTTGTGGTCAAGGAAGGCGACACCGACGTGTCCAAGAACCCGATGGTCGGACTTGTAGCGCGGTTCATGAATGTGACCAAGGAGTTGCACGGCCAGCGGTTCTTTGTGCGCCAGCCGCATCCAGTGACCAAGAAGATGGTGTTCTTCGCGACGCCGCTGTTTGTGGCGCTGGTTGTTATCAACTTTGCCGATGTCATCTTTGCGGTTGATTCGGTCCCGGCCATCTTTCTGATCACCACCGACACCTTCGTCGTCTACACGGCAAACATCATGGCTATCCTGGGTCTGCGCGCCCTTTACTTCGCGCTTGCTGCTCTGGTGCACCGCTTCCACTATCTGAAGTATGCCTTGGCTCTGGTGCTGGTGTTTATCGGTCTCAAGGGCTTTTACAGCTACTTCTTCGGCAAGTTTGACCCCTATCTGTCGCTGGCCATCACCATCGGCATCATCGCATCGGGCATCTTCTATTCCTTGTGGAAGACCCGAAACGATACGGAATTGCCGAGCCACAGCGCGTGATTTGACCCTAAGGGGCAGGTGTACTGCGCGAAGCACGCTCTGGTGTGCAAAGATCAAACGCCGCCCAAGGGTCTTGGGCGGCGTTTCCACATGGGGAACGTGCTGCTACCGCGGCCCTTCCGGCGGACGGGCCGCTGTTTGTCGCGACCTCAGGAACTGCGCAAGGTCGGTATCCGAAATGCGCCATCCCTTGCCAATGTCGATGGCGCGCAGGGCGCCGGATTTGATCCACTGCCGCACCGTGGCTTCGGCCACCTCGAGCCTGTCGGCCACTTCTTGAACCGTCTGGTAGTGATCTTGCGGCATGCTTCCTTCCCCAAAGACTGGCACAGAATAGTCGCTTTTGGTGATGTTTGATTGATTTGGGTCAAGGATCGTCTTGGCTATTTGCAGCAGACTGCATGCCAGAATGTCCCCAGACTTGTGCTTGTGGACACGCCCTTCAGACAAGGATCAAAACACATGCCCCAACGCATCGCCTATATGCCGGTCAACACCTATCCAGAAGCGGCCGAGGATTCGGCCATTCTTGCCGCAGTAGGCTTCGCCTCTGCCTTGGGATGTGGGTTACATGTAACAACCTATGCGGTCGACGTGCCCAAGACGGCATCGCCGGTTGCCGGCCTCTTGATCAACGTCGAAGCGATGGCCGCCGCAGTGGAGGAGCGGAGCAAGACGGAGTGCGTCCGATTGCAAAGCTTGGTCACCGGGGCGGCGCGGCCTGGGCAGGCGGTCGTGGTCAACACCCACAACGTTGTGCTGGGTGCGGCCTTGGACGCCGCCACGACCGAGGCCCGGACCCATGATCTGGCGCTGCTGCCTTGGAATGGCGAGACCGTTTCAGCGCAGGACATGGCACAGGCTTTGGTGTTTGACGCGGGCGTGCCAGTGATCCTTGTGCCCTCATCCGCCACCACCGGACCTGTCGATCACATCGCTGTTGCCTGGGATGGCAGCCGGGTCGCCGCTCGTGCCCTGTGTGATGCCCTGCCACTGTTGTCTGCAGGGGGGCAGATTTCGGTTTTGACGGTCGTGGGTGAGAAATCGTTGCAGGGCGCCGCTATGGCGCAGACCTTGGTGACCTCACTCGAACAACGCGGGTACCGTGCCAAGGCCGTGACCCTGCCTCTGGGTGGGCGACCGATCGCCACGTCCCTGCAAGAGGCTGCACTGTCCGAAGGGGCGCAGATGATGGCTATGGGCGGCTTTGGCCATTCCCGCCTGCGCGATTTCATTCTGGGCGGTGCCACGCAGGGTGTATTTGTCGACCTCAGACTACCCGTTCTTCTGGCGCATTGACTGGGAAGTCTGGAGGCGGGTATCGGAATCGAACCGATCTACATGGATTTGCAATCCAGCGCATAGCCTGCCTGCCCACCCGCCGTTCCTGACGTTCGCTTGCAATACCCAAGCGCGGGCCGAGTTGCAAGTGTTGCCGAAGGACGAAAAAGCAGGGATGCTGGCGGCAAAGGTGCGATATGCAAACTCCCCGCGTTCAACTGCGTCTGCTGCTTGCGGCTGACAAGACTTTCGGCCCTGGAAAGGCCGACCTTTTGACGCTGATCCAGAGCTTGGGGTCAATCGCCGCCGCTGGGCGCGAGATGAAGATGAGTTACAAACGTGCCTGGGATCTGGTCGAGGAGATGAATGCCAGTTTTAGCAGTCCCCTGATCACCACCGAACGGGGCGGCCATGCCCGGGGTGGGGCGCAGGTCACCGAACTGGGAGCCAAGGTGCTGGCGCATTACAGGATGCTGGAAGAGCGGCTACAACAGAAAGGGGACCCCGACCTGCAGTTCTTCACAGACCACCTTGCCCCGGATGTTTCCTTGCCGAGTGGGGCATCCTCCGATATGTTTGACCAAACATAACGGGGGATCGCCGTGAAACGACTGATGATGGCTTTCGCCCTTTTTGTGGGGGCCCCAAGTGCTGCGTTCAGCGGTGACATACTGGTTTTTGCTGCCTCCAGCCTGAAACCGGCTTTGGACCCTGCGGCGGCCCTGTGGCAGGCGGAAACCGGCAATGGGGTCGTGATTTCCTATGGCGGCACTTCCGCCCTGGCCCGGCAGATCGAACAGGGCGCCCCGGCGGATGTGTTCTTGTCGGCCGCGGTCACGTGGATGGATGCGCTGGATCAGGGTGGATACCTTGTAGAAGGGACGCGGATCAACCTGTGGGGCAATGCCCTGTCCCTGATTGCACATGATCAGATGGCGATACCCTTTGCGATGGATGCCTCGGCCGACCTTGCCAGCCTTATTGGCGGCGAAAAGTTGGCAATGGCTCTGGTGGATGCCGTCCCCGTTGGCCAGTATGGCAAAGAGGCGCTGATCGCTCTTGGCAAATGGGACGCCGTGGCCCCGCAGGTTGTGCAGACCGAGGATGCGCGCGCCACGCTGTCATTGGTTGCCTCGGGTGAAGCGGGTTACGGCATTGTCTATGCAACCGACGCCAAGGCCGCCGAAGCGCTGGGGCTGGCCATGGAACTCGCCCGGTTCCCCGAAAACAGCCACGCGCCCATCCTTTATCCTGGCGCAGTGGTGCGGGGGTCGGACAAGCCGGAAGCCGCCGCATTCCTGACCTT
>CAMDHB010000265.1 GCA_945897655.1 Pseudorhodobacter antarcticus | reverse complement strand
GACGCAGGTGCTGGAAGGGATGGTGCGAGACGGTCAGGCCAGCCGTGCCGAGGTGACCGATGCCGCGATGAGCCAGCGGGCCGATTGCGTTATGCTGAACAAGGGGCCCCATGTGGTGGAGGCCGTGGCGTTTCTTCGCGGCATTCTGGCGCGGATGGACCGGCACCAGACCAAGAAATCACCGCGCCTTGGGGCCTTGGCGGTCTGGTCGGGGTCCTAGGCCGGAAGAGCGCGCCAGCCGATGTCGCTGCGGCAAAAGCCGTCGGGCCAATCCAGCAGGTCGATCATCGCATAGGCGCGGTTGTGGGCGTCGGAGAGGCTGTCGCCCCGGGAGGTGATGTTCAGCACACGCCCGCCGTTGGCGGTGATCAGGCCGTCACGCAGGGTGGTGCCGGCGTGAAAGACCATGTGGCGGCTGTCTTCGGGCATGCGGTCAAGACCGTTGATGACCGAGCCTTTGGCATATGGGCCGGGATAGCCCCGGGCGGCCATGACCACGGTCAGGGCGTGATCGTGGGCCCAGTTGACTTGGGCCGTGTCCAGTCGGCCTTCGGCGCAGGCGAGGAGGAGGTCAAGGATCTGCGCGCCAAGGCGCATCATCAGGACCTGCGTTTCGGGGTCACCAAAGCGGGCATTGTATTCGACAAGCCGGGGCTGACCGCCTTCGATCATCAGACCCGCGAACAGGACACCTTGATAGGGCGTGCCGCGCCGGGCCATTTCGCGGATGGTCGGCAGGACGATCTGGTCCATGGCCCTTTGGGTCACTTCGGGTGTCATCACAGGGGCCGGGGAATAGGCGCCCATGCCGCCGGTGTTGGGGCCGGTGTCGTCGTCGAAGGCGCGTTTGTGGTCCTGTGCGGTGCCAAGGGGCAGGGCATTTGTGCCGTCGGTCAGGATGAAGAAAGAGGCTTCTTCGCCCGTCATGAATTCCTCGATCACCACTTCGGCCCCGGCGGGGGTGGTGAAGAGGTCGTCGATGGCCGTCAGGGCCACGGGAAGGGTCATCGCGACGACGACGCCTTTGCCAGCCGCAAGGCCATCCGCCTTGATCACGATGGGGGCGCCCTGTTGAGTTACGTAGGCGCGGGCGGCGGCGGCATCGGTGAAGCGGGCGTAGGCGGCGGTGGGGGCGTGGCAGGCGTCGCAGATTTCCTTGGTGAAGGCCTTGGACGCCTCCAACCTTGCGGCGGCGGCGGAGGGGCCGAAGGTCAGGAAGCCTGCGGCGCGGGTGGCATCGGCAACCCCGGCGGCCAGGGGGGCTTCGGGGCCGATGATGATGAAATCAATGGCGTTTTCGGTGGCGAACTGGGTGACGGCGCTGCCGTCCAGAATGTCCAGGTCGGCGCATTCCGCGACGGCGGCGATGCCAGCATTGCCGGGGGCTACGATCAAGCGGTCACATTTGGGGTTCTGCTTGACCGCCCAGGCCAGGGCATGTTCGCGGCCACCGGAGCCAAGGATAAGGATGTTCATGTTTGCCCCCTGTCTGGATGGGGCGGTCATAAGGGCCGGGGCTGTCGCTTGCAAGGAAGATGGGCAGTCCTCCGTTTCGGGGCGAAACGGAGGACTGCCCATCCTACAAGGCGGGAAACACTGCGCAACGGGTTGCCTGTGGGCAAGGGCTGGGGCAGGATTGCGGGATGAACCTGTTTGAAGACACCCCCGCCCCAAGCAACAGCCCGGAATATACCGTGTCGGAATTGTCCGGGGCGGTGAAGAAGGTCATCGAGGGCGAGTTTGGGTTGATCCGGGTGCGGGGCGAGGTGGGGCGCGTGTCGCGGCCGGCCTCGGGGCATTTGTATTTCGACCTGAAGGATGGCCGCAATGTGATTGCGGCGATATCCTGGAAAGGACAGGTCGCGCGGATGCAGGTGCGGCCGGAGGAAGGGATGGAAGTGGTCGCCACGGGGCGGATGACCACCTTTCCGGGGCAGTCCAAGTATCAGCTGATCGTCGACGATGTGGCCCCGGCGGGCATGGGTGCCTTGATGGCCATGCTGGAAAAGCGGCGGGCGGCCTTGGCGGCGGAGGGGTTGTTTGATCAGGGGGGCAAGAAGGCGATCCCGTATTTGCCGGGGGTGATTGGGGTTGTGACCTCGCCTTCGGGTGCGGTGATCCGGGATATTCTGCACCGGTTGCGCGACCGGTTTCCGCGCCATGTGCTGATCTGGCCGGGGGCGGGGCAGGGGCAGGCCTGTGCGGGTGAGGTGGCGGCGGCGATCAAGGGGTTCAATGCCATTCAGCCGGGGGGGCCGATCCCACGGCCTGATCTGATCATCGTGGCACGCGGCGGCGGGTCGTTGGAAGATTTGTGGGGATTCAACGAGGAGATCGTGGTTCGGGCGGCGGCAGCGTCGGTGATCCCGCTGATCTCGGCTGTGGGGCATGAGACGGATACCACGCTGATCGACTATGCCTCCGATCTGCGGGCGCCCACGCCGACGGCGGCGGCGGAACTGGCGGTGCCGGTGCGGTTGGATCTGGTGGCGGGGCTGGATGGGCAAGGGGCGCGGTTGAGCCGGGCCTTGGCGCAGGGCTTGGGGCAGCGGGGGCAGCGGTTGCGGGATTTGGCCCGCGCCTTGCCACGGCTGGAGGCGTTGCTGGCCGGGCCAAGGCAGCGGTTGGACGCGGGCGTGCAGCGGTTGGGCGGGGCGTTGGGGCTGACCGTCACGCGCAGGCGGGGGCGGTTTGAGGCGGTCGCGGCACGGGTGCGGCCTGAGGCATTGCTCGCGGTCTTTGCGCGGCGGGGCGACCGGTTGGGGGCGCTGGGCCGTGCGCTGGATGACCGGGCCGAGCGGCGGGCCGAGCGGGCGCGGGCGGCGTTGGACAAATGGGCGTCGCGGCTTGCACCTGCCTTGGCGCGGCTGGTTGGGGATGCGGGACGCGATATTGCCAAGGGGCAGGCGCGGCTGGAGGGGTTGGCGCTGCGTCTGGAGGCGGCGCCGGGCAAGCGGTTGGCGGATTTGTCGGCGCGGTTGGAAGCGTTGGATCGGACCCGCACGACGCTGGGCTATGCCGAGACGCTGCGGCGCGGCTATGCAGTGGTTTGGGGCGATGGGGCGGTGGTGACGACCAAGGCGGCGGCTGAAAAGGCGGTGGCGCTGGAGGTTGAGTTCAGCGATGGGCGCGTGGGCTTAGGCGGGCGTTCGGTGAAGAAGGCCAAGGCATCAGGTGGGCCAGAGCAGGGCAGTCTGTTCTGAGGCGTCACGCGCCGATCATCGGGCCGGGGCAGGTCAGCGGTTCGGGGGATTGGGCAACCTCGGACAGATAGCCGGTGCCGCCCTGAAACTGGGCGATCAGGCCGTTGGGGCCTTGGTAGAACAGCCAGCAGCTGGGGTCGGGGTTCGCCTCATACTCAAAGCAGATGGCGCCATGGTTTTCATACCAGATGCCATATTCGCAAGGCTCCTCAACGGCTTGCCACAGGACCCGGCGGCCCTCCAGGTATTGCTCGGTTCCCCAGATCTGGGTGCCTTGGGCATAGGAGAGGGTTTTGCCGGTGGCATAAGCCTCAAACTGCAGGGCGGTCAGGGTTGGGCCCAGGTCCGGTAGGAGCGGGCCGGGTTGCGGCGGGTCGGCCAGCAGGGGCAGGGGGATGAGGGCGAGGGTCAGGATGAGAGGGCGCATGGGTTCATGGTGCCATGGGGCGGGGGGATTTGCCAATCACGGCTTGGCGATGCGGGCCAGAAGAGGGCGCATGCGGCGGTGCCATAGGGGCGGGTAAAGCGCGATGAGGCCGGCCAAGGGCAGGGGCCAGGGCAGCAGGGGGGCGTCACCCGGCAGGCGCAGGGTCGGGTAGGGACGCGACGGGTGGGCGTGGTGGTCGGAATGGCGGGGCGCGTTCAGCATCAGGGCCGAGGAATAGGGGTGGGCGGTGTTCCAGCTATGCGCGGCGGTGACGGGGGCAAGTTTGCCATCGGGGCTGATGGTGCGGGTCAGGCCGTAGTGCTGGATGTAGTCGGACAGCAGGATCTGGCTGCCCATGTGCAGCCCAAGACCGGCCCAGACCAGTAGTCCGGGTAGGCCGGCGATCCAGTAGGCTGCGCCAAGGGCCAGAACGGCGCCTGAGATGTAAAGGACATAGGGGTGGAGGCTGGAATGGCCTTTGCGCAGGGCGGTTTCGGCGGCCCAGCCTTGGCGGAAGCTGCCGGCCCAGGCGCGGGGCAGGAAGTGGTAGAAGCTTTCCCCGGCGCGGGCGGTGTTTGGGTCATCTCGGGAGGCCACAAAGCGGTGATGGACAAGGCGGTGGGCAGAGGTGTGGTGACCGAAGAGGAGGGCGGTGTAGAGGGTTGCACCCAGCCAGAACAGGGGCCGGGGGCGGTGGATCAGTTCATGGGCGGCAGGATGGCCGACTTGGCCGAACCACAGACCCGCCGCCACGAAAAGGCCGATGCGGTCAGACAGGGTCAGCGGGCCGGGGCTGGCGATGGCAAAGGTGAGCAAAGGCAGGGCCGCAAGGGCGAAAAGCGCGAGGGCCACCAGCAGGGCATCGGCCAAGGGAAACTCGCGATCCGGGGCGGTGCCCGCGATCTGAGGCGCCAGAAGGTCAAGGGTCACGGCGGCGGCGGACATGTAGAGGACTGCAAAGAGGGGCCAGACCCCGCCAAGCGTGGCCCCCAGGGCGAGCAGGGCCAGGGGGCTGGCGGCGGCAAGGGCGAAAAGGCTGACGGGCAGGGCGCGCATGGTGCAGACATAGCGCGGTTGGGGCAGCCGGGCCAGATGCTGTGCCTTTTCCGGACGGTGATCCGGCGGAGCGGCGTTCCGCCGCGTTGTTTTGGGGGTCGCCTGCGCGGAGGGGCCGCTTGTGCTCCGCTGGCGCGTGACGATGCTGCATGGCCTTTTCTGCAAGGGCGGCGCGGGCTGAACCCTTTCCTTATGGCTGGCGACCTACTAGGTGAGGGGCAAAGCGGGGGATCCCATGTCGTTTTTCAAGAAGCTGCGCGACCGGATGTTCCGGTCTTCTGACA
>CAMDHB010000264.1 GCA_945897655.1 Pseudorhodobacter antarcticus | reverse complement strand
GCAAACGCCGCCCCCGTGTTCCAGTCCTGCTCTTCCAGCATGATGCCCTGAATGGTCTGGGTAAACCACCCAGACGTGGTGGACCCCAGGATGGCCGGCACCAGAAGCGACCCCGCCGACAGCATGAACACCATCACCGCACCGCTTGCGATACCGGGCTTGGAATGCGGCAAGATCACCCGCCAATGAATGCGCCACCACGGCGCCCCCAGATCATCCGCCGCCTCGATCTGGTTGCTGTCCAGCGACTGCATCGCATTATACAGCGGAAACACCATGAACAGGACGTAAGTATACACCAACCCGATGATCACCGGGCTATACCCCGCGATCCAGCGAATCTCGGTGTCAATGATCCCCAGGCTCATCAGCACCGCATTCAGCGGCCCCTTCAGCGCAAGGATGATCCACCACGCGAACGACCGCAGCACCTCTGACACCCACAAGGGCACGAACAGCAGCAAGAACAGCGTCGGCAGCGATTTGGGGCTGACGATCTTGGCCAGATAATAGGCCAGCGGATAGGCCAGCAGGAACGTGACCAGCGTCACCATCCCCGAATACCACAAGGTATACAGCAACACCTTGACCCGCGGCGAAATCAGCACCTCGAACCCGAAAATCGACATCGGCACTTCGCCGCCAAAGATGCGCAAATAGTTGTTGATCGAATAGGTGTCCTTCGGCCCGCCCACATCCACCACCGGCAGATAGGGCCGGAACGAACTTTCCAGCAGCTTGAAGTCCGGCAGGATGACCAGAATCACCAGCCAGAAAAACGTCAGGCCGACAAAGGCCCAGGTCAGGCCCCGACCATAGCGGCGCAGCAGATCATCCATCCCTCAGGCCCCCGCATTGGCGCTGTCAGGCAGGATCGACGAATGGCGCGCGTCAAACGCCATGTGCATCTGCGCCCCCGATGACGGGATCGGCGTCGATCCGTCATTGCGCAACTCGGCCACCAGCGTCGTGCCATTGGCGGTTACTGCGTGGACGGACACAAAGTTCCCCTCAAACGCCACCTCGGTCAGCGTCACGGGAACCGAGTTTTCTGTCCCCGGCGTGGCCTGCAAAATCATGTGCTCGGGCCGGACATACAGCTTCAACTTGCCCTGCGCCCCATCCACCAGCCGCGCCCGGAACGTGCCGATCGGCGTTGCAATGCTGGCCATACCTTCAGACCGATTCTGAACATCGCCGCCCAAGATATTGTTTTCCCCCACGAAAGAGGCAACAAAGCCGTTGACCGGGTTGTTGTAAATGTCGCGCGGGTTCGCAACCTGCTGCAACCGACCCTGGGACATCACGCCCACCCGGTCCGACATGGCCAAAGCCTCACCCTGATCGTGCGTGATATAGATGAACGTAACCCCGGTCCGCTTTTGAATCGCCCGCAACTCTGCCCGCATATGCTGCCGCAGCTTCAGGTCCAGCGCCGACAGGGGCTCGTCCAGCAGCATCACCGCAGGTTCCACCGCCAACGCCCGCGCAATCGCCACGCGCTGCTTTTGCCCGCCCGACAACTGGCTGACCATCTTGTCGGCACTGTCATGCAGATCCACCAGCGCCAGCAACTCCTCGGCCCGCTTGCGCCGCTTGGCTTTGTCGACCCCACGCACCTCAAGCCCAAAGGCAATGTTTTCCCAAATCGGCATCAGCGGGAACAGCGCCAGGTTCTGGAAGATCAGCGCCGTGGGCCGCTGGTTCGGCCTCTGGCCCCGCTGGTCCTTGCCTCCAATCCGGATCACCCCTTCGGTCGGCTCGGTGAACCCCGAAATCATCCGCAAGATCGTGGTCTTGCCACAACCCGATGGCCCAAGGAACGAAAAGAACTCCCCCGGCTGGATGCTGACATTCACATGGTCAACAGCCCGGAACTTCCCGAAATCACAGCACACATTGTCAAGATCAATCCCAGCACTCATCGGACCGTCTTCCCCCTGTTATCGTTTTATTTTTGCAGCCCAAGCTTATCACGCCCGGCCCGCCCTGCAATGGATAGCGCCAGAAAGGTGCCCCCTATCGATCCACCCGCTCAAAATAGTTGCGCCGGGCCCAATGGACCCGGCGCATCCTTGCGTTACCGCAGATCAGGAAGCCTTGTACTTGTCGGCATATTCACCGCGCTTGGCGATGAATTCGGCCGACTGGTCGGGCCACCACCACAGGGCAGCCAGCTTCGCGTCGTCAAAGGCCGAGTTGTAATAGGCCGAAACGTCTGCGCTCATCTTGTCAGCCGAGCCCTTGCCCACCGGGTTGGACGAGAAGGCAGTTGCCCACATCGCAGCACCCTCAGCGGTCGAGATCCACTTGGCCAGTTCATGTGCCTGGTCGACGTTGACCGCGTTCTTCATCAGAACGAAGCCCTGATGCCAAGCAAAGGCACCTTCAACCGGGGCAGCATAGCCATAGCCGTCGTTGCGCAGGTTGTAGCCGGTCGAATCCCAGCACAGGCCAACGGTCGCGCCGTTTGCCACGAAACCAGCGTTGGCTTCGTTTTCGCCCGACCAGAACTGAACCACGTTGCCCTTTGCCTTGACGGCTTCGGCCAGCGCGATGTCCCACAGTTCGACCATTGCGGCCATGTCGGTGTAACCGTCCATCCACGGACGCGGCAGCTTGCCCTGTGCGTCCAGGTAACGGCCCATTGCAGCCAGTGCCGAGTGCGGACGCACAACAGCCTGGTTGGCCGGGTCGAACAGCGCGCCCAGCGAAGCGGGCTCGCCCAGAACAGCAGCGTCCTTCTTGTAGACCAGCGCCTCGGTGCCCCAGTTCGAGGGCACATAGAACAGTGCGCCCGAAGCGTCACGGCTGCGGGTGCCCGCATTGCCATCGGCCAGGCCCGGCAGATAGTTGTCCATCGCCAGCTTGGCCGGATCCCATGCGCCCAGCAGGCCGTTCGAATTCCAGCCACCCCAACGGTCGATGGTCGGCTCGATCATGTCGATCCCGCCAGCTTCAACCGCGACTTTGGCTTGGGCGAACATCGTGTCCTGGTCGGGCTGCTCGGTGAAATTCACCTTGATGCCGGTTGCGGCTTCAAAAGCCGGGAACACGGTTTCAGCCAGCGACGGATAGCCAGCCCAGCCGGTGAAGTTCAGTTCGCCCGACGACGCCAGTGCCTTGCTGGAAATCAGCGCAGGTGCCGCCAGGGCGCCCATGCCAACGGCCGAGGTCTTGATAAACCCACGGCGGCTTACATTCTTGTTGATCACGTCAAAGTCTCCCTTTGTTGTCCGTTTCCACGGATATCGTCCAGGGCATGATGATCTGCCCCGTTCCATCTGTCCGGTCTAGTGTCGCCATATGACAGTTCTGCGACATCTTCGAACCAAAACCCTTGAGGACCATACATTGTGACAGGTGGGGGGAGTCAACCGCGCTGTTACAATTGGACCGTTACATCCGCGAAATCTGCAAAAACGCCGCAGTGTGCCGGTGGAAACTGCCGCTTTGTCATCAACCCATGGGGGGCATTTGCAACAGGGCGCGACTCACATCCGCAGGATCAGCCGACTTGCACTGCCTACATCAAAGCCAGCGCTTCAATCGCGATCTGACGCTCTTCCTCTGCCGCAATCACGAACACGGGCTTGCCCGCCGCCACAAAGGCCAACCCCTTCAGGATCTCGGCCCGCACGAAACTGTCATTCTCCCCAATCCCGCCGGTGAACGCCACAGCGTCCAGCCCGCCCATCGCCGCAATCATCGACCCGGCATGCCGCATTGCCCAATAGCAGAAATGCGCCACGGCAAACCGCGCCTCCTCGGTCCCTGCCACATGCAGCGCCCGCATGTCGGACGCCCCGCCCAGGCCCAGCAACCCGCTTTCCCGGTTCAGAATGCGCGCGGCCCCCGCGATCCCATACAGGTCTGCCAACCGCAGCACCGCATTGCCATCCATCGCGCCGGCCCGGGTTCCCATCGTCAACCCATCCAGCGGCGAATAGCCCATCGTGGTCGCCACCGACCTCCCCTCGACAATGCCGCAGATCGACGCCCCATTGCCCAAATGCAACGCCAGCAGCCGGTTTGGCAGCCCAATATCGCTGATCTGTTGCACTTTTCGAACAATCGCGGCGTAACTCAATCCGTGAAAGCCATAGCGCCTTATCCCCGCCGCCTCTACCTGCGCAGGCAGGGCATAGCGCCGCGCCACCTCGGGGTTGGTGGCATGAAAGGCCGTATCGAAACTGGCAAACTGCGGCAAGTCGGGCGCCAAAGCAGCCAAGGCCCGGATCGCTGCCAGATTGGCCGGGTTGTGCAAGGGCGCCAGCGGTACGCAAGCCTCGATCTGCGCCAGCACGCCCGCATCAATCCGGCAAGTCGCCGTCAATTCCGCCCCACCATGCACCACCCGGTGCGCCGCCGCCGTCAGCCCCTGACCAAACCCATCGGTCAGCAGTCGCTCCAACGCGGCGCGGTGCCCGTCGGTGCCAATCTCGCCCACCTGCCCCGACCGGACCTGCACGCCCCCGTCAAACAGCGCTACCTTCAACGACGACGACCCGGCATTGACCACCAACAGCATTCAAATCACCACCTTGACCAGATTTATCACCGCAAGAACCGCCAGCAACCCAATGGCGAACTTGCGAAAGTCCTGCGGGTCCGTCGCCAGAAAATGCCGCCCGCCCGCCCAGATGCCCAGCCACATCAAGGGCATCGCCGCCAGAGCGACCTTGAACGTATCCCAGACGATAATCCCGGTTCCCCACATCAGGGGCAAGGAAAACAGATCCAGCGCCGCGAAATAGGCAATCAGCGTGCCGCGAAACACCCCCGCCGCCACCGCCTGCGCTGTCAGAAACGTCGCCACCGGCAAACCTGCCATCCCCACCGCATTGGCAAAGCCCGCGAATACCCCCACGCCCAGCGTCGGCGCAAAACCCTGTTCACGAATCCGCCACCCCAGCAACATCACAGCACACATGACCAGCACATAAACGGCAATCACCGCCCGGACACCGTCCACCCCCATCCGGGTGATGCCCCACAAGCCCAGCGGCA
>CAMDHB010000263.1 GCA_945897655.1 Pseudorhodobacter antarcticus | reverse complement strand
AGGGCGGTTTTGCGCCAAAGGCTCCAGGATGCCAATCAGTTTTCCCAAATGCACCCGCGTCGCCACCCGCGCCGCTGCCGGGTCCCGCGCCGCAATCGCCTCGAAAATCGCCTGATGCTCGGCCAGCGTCGCCTCCACCCGGCCCGGCTGCGGCAAGATCAACTGCCGCGCCCGGTTGACATGCACCCACGCCGTGTCCGCCAGAACCGCCAGCCTGCGGAACCCGGTGAAACTCAGGATCATCTCATGCATTGCAGCATCGGCCTGATAAAACCCGGCAAAATCCTGCCCGCCCACCAGTTCCACCTGCGCGTCCATGTTGCGCTGCAGCAATCCCAACTGGTCCTCGGTCACAGTTGCCGCCACCTGTTCCACCGCCGCCATCTCCAGCGCCTCGCGCAGAAACGCCCCCTCGCGGACCTCGCTCAAGGACAGCCGCGCGACATAGGTCCCTGCCTGCGGCACAACCCGCACCAGATGCTCGCCCGCCAGCCGCGCCACCGCCTCGGACACCGGGCTGCGCGACACACCCAAAGCCTCGCAGATCTCGGGCTTGCGCAAAATCTCGCCCGGCGCCAGATGCAGCGACAAGATCGCCTCGCGCAGGGACGCATAGACCTTCTGCGCCAAGGACCCCTGATACTCCGCCAAAGGCCGCAGCGGCCGCCGCTCCGGCAGGTCGCCCCCCAAGACAGGCCCTTGAACTGGCATGGCATCACCCTGTAGCATGACTAACATGTTAGCGGGGCAGCCCCCCCTGTCAAGCCAAGGCCCAACCGCCCGCGAAAGGTCCATCCATGCAGCCCACCACCATCCGTTTGCACGCCTCTGACAATGTCATCATCGCGCTGAAGGACCTTGCCGCCGGCACCACCCTGCCCGACCTTGCTGCCCCCTTGGCCCAGGCCGTCCCCCGTGGCCACAAGGTCGCCACCACCGACATCGCCCAAGGCCAGAACGTCCTGCGCTATGGCCAGATCATCGGTGTCGCCACCCAACCCATTCCGGCGGGGTCCCATATCCACACCCACAACCTTGGCATGGGCACGCATGACCTCGATTATGCCTTCGCCTCAGAACAAAACCCCCAGCCGGTTGTCACCAAGAACCGCACCTTCATGGGCTATCACCGTCAGGACGGCTCGGTCGGCACGCGGAACTATCTGGGCATCCTGACCTCGGTCAACTGCTCGGGCACCGTCGCCAAACTGATCGCGGAGGCGTGCGAGAAGGACGGCTGGCTGGACGCCTTCCCCAATATCGACGGCGTCGTGCCTATCGTCCACGGCACCGGCTGCGGTATGTCAGGCCGCGACGAAGGCTACGACACCCTGTTCCGCACGCTCAAAGGCTATGCCCGCAACCCCAACTTCGGCGGCATCCTGCTGGTGGGTCTGGGCTGCGAAGTCATGCAGATCCCCGATCTGATCGGCGCGGGCCGCATGCGCAAGGACGGCAACTTCCGCTACATGACCATCCAACAAACCGGCGGCACCCGCAAAACCATCGACGCCGGGATCAAGGTCTTGAAGGAAATGGCCGTCACCGCCAATGAATTCGCCCGTGCCCCCGCAGGCCTCGAACACCTTGTCATCGGCATGCAGTGCGGCGGGTCCGACGGCTATTCCGGCATCACCGCCAACCCCGCGCTTGGGGCTGCCTCTGACCTGATCGTCGCCCACGGCGGCACCACGATCCTGTCCGAAACCCCCGAAATCTATGGCGCCGAACACCTGCTGACCCGCCGCGCCGTCAACCGCGAAGTGGGCGAGAAAATCGTCGAGCGCATCAAATGGTGGGAAGACTACACCGCCCGCAACGGGGGCGAGATGGACAACAACCCCTCCCCCGGCAACAAGAAGGGCGGCCTGACCACCATCTTGGAGAAATCCTTGGGCGCCGTCGCCAAGGGCGGCACCGCCCCCCTGACCCAAGTCTACAAATTCGCCGAACCCATCACCGAACGCGGCTTTGTCTATATGGACAGCCCCGGTTATGACCCCACCTCGGTCACCGGCCAGATCGCCTCTGGTGCAAACCTCATCGTCTTCACCACCGGCCGCGGCTCTGTCTCCGGCTTCAAACCCGCCCCCGGCATCAAACTGGCCACCAATACCGAGATGTACGACCGCATGTCCGACGACATGGACCTGAACTGCGGCGACATCATCACCGCAGGCGTGCCCCTGCAGGCGAAGGCTGAGGAGATTTTCGAGATCTTCCTCGCCGTCGCCTCGGGCCAGCAAACCAAATCCGAAGAACTGGGCTTTGGCGGGGCCGAGTTTGTGCCATGGGCCATGGGCGCGGTGATGTAAGGGGGCAGACGGCCAAGACACCGTACGAAGCCAGCCCGCCCTTGGATTTCGGCGTTCACCGCCCTGAAAAGCCCGGCCATAAACCCGGGCGGACAAGGAAACGCACCGCGTTTCCCCGCCCGCAGCGACCAGGGGTCAACCCGACCGGTTCAGCCCTCCCACCAGAGGACAGCGCCCGACCTGGAGGGCGAGAAGCGCCCTCCTAGGGGAGGGAGGGCGCTGGCCGGGGCCTTTGGGCCCCCGTCCGGTCAAGTTGATCCGACAACGCATGCCTTCGGCTAGTGCCTCAGCCAAAACGATGTCTGCGTTCGTGCGGAACAGGTCACGCTTCGCCTGTCCCTTCCGTCAGAACCAAACCTCAGGCGCACTTCGCAGCCAATCGCCTCCGTGCCCCACCTCCTCATAGCCTCCCGCCGCGTAATGCTGCTGGCAGGCCAATGCTCCAGCCGGTCATGATACCCGGGCACACCCGGAACAGCGGTCCGCAAGCCGCGGAGGTGCGCATCATGCGAAAGCCCAAAATTTATGCAACCCTGCGAAAACTGTCACGACGCCGTTTGCAACTTTAGAGAATCGTTGTTTTTTGACCGAACCAAGGCAAAGTTTTTTCGCTACATTATTTTAGAGGGGTATTATGGGAACGATCAATGGCAACGGCAACGGCAACAATTACGGCGGCACGAATGACGCCGATGAGATTTTCGGGGGCGGGGGGGACGATACCCTGTCCAATGGTCAGGGCATTGATACGCTGTATGGCGACGCCGACAATGACCGCCTGACGCTGGGGGTTAGCGGGTCGATGGGGTACGGCGGCACTGGCGTGGATATCGTGGTCGCAGCGTTTGGCGCGAAAGGCTACGGCGATGAAGGTAATGACATCCTGAATGGCGCCGGCCAGCTTTACGGCGGTCTGGGCGAAGATCGGATCACGGGTTCATCGCAAGGAATTTATGGCGGTGATGGGAATGACAGCATCACCAGTACGCAAATAAACTGGCGCGAGGAAGCCTACGGCGACGAAGGGGACGACACAATTACGGGCGTAGACGATGGCACATTTCGGAACTATATCTTGATCTACGGCGGCGACGGCAATGATGTGCTCACCCGTGTATATTATGCGAATGGTGGCGATGGAAACGACGTGATAAACTTTGTGTTTGAAGGAGACGGCGGCGCTGGCAACGATTCCATTACCTCTGGGTTCTATGCCTTCGGCAGAACAGGCGACGACACACTTACCGGCACCATCGCTAGAAACTACTTCGAAGGCCACGAAGACAGGGACCTGATCCACGGCATGGGTGGAAACGATGACCTTTACGGCGGGTCCGAAGCTGACTCCGTCTACGGCGACGACGGGAATGACTCAGTCTATGGCGACGCTGGGAACGACAAGGTCTATGGCGGTAACGGCGTCGACGGACTCTTCGGCGGCCTTGACAACGACGCCATGTATGGCGGCAAGGGCAACGATTATATGGAGGGGAATGAAGGCCGCGATAACCTGTTCGGCGGCGAAGGGAATGACCGGCTTGTTGGCGGCATCGGCAAGGATCAGTTGACGGGCGGCAAGGGTGCCGATGTGTTCGTCTTTTCCTCGATCACCGAAAGCGGCCTTGGGACAAATCAGGACACGATCACGGATTTCAAAAGTGGCCAAGACAAGATAGACATCGATGCGCTTGGCGCGTCGCTGGTCTTTATCGGCACTAATGCGTTCAGCGGCGCCGCAGGCGAGGTGCGGTTCGACAGCACCGCCAAAGTCCTTCAAATTGACGTCTTTGGCACAGGCAGCGCCGACGCCAGCATCCAGCTTAACAGCTCTGTTCTTGTCGCGGGCGACCTGATTTTATAGGCCCCGCGCGCCCCCCAAAACAAGGATGGGCAAATTGCCCATCCTACATTCCCCTCATCTTTTGGTCGCCATCGCCTCCCGCCTTGCGATGCTGCTGGCGGGCCAATGCTCCCGCCAATCATAATACTCCGGCACCACCGGCACCCACCCATCCAGCACCACCCAAGGCAGTTTGGTCGAGGTGAAGATGTGAATGTCCGGCGGGCATGCCCCCGGCTTCTCCAGCGTGCCCACTCGCACAAAGGCCACCTTGCGCCCCGCGCCCGCATAATGGCTCCACAGCGCCACACGGCACACCCCACAGCGCAGCACGATCTGCCCGCGCCCCGACGCGCTTGGCAGCGTCATTTCCTCAGGCACCCCTGCCAGCAGGTCCACAAACTCCGTCTCGATCATCGCATTCAGCGCGAAGGCCGACCCGGTTTCCCGCTGGCACCAGGTGCAATGACAGGCGTGCACAAAGACCGGACTTGCCGTCATGCGGTAGTGCACCGCGCCACAACTGCACCTGCCCATCATCCCATTATCCTTTCCAACCGGTTAACAGAAAATGCCAAGCCTTTGATTTTGATCATTTTTGCAAAGTGTCCACATGTGGACACTAGCCAATCAACGCCTTGACCAGCCCCGCGAAGTCATCCCCCCGCACCTCAAAATTCGGATACTGATCGAAACTTGCCGCCGCCGGGGCCAGCAAGACCACCTCCCCAGCCACAGCCTCCTCGGCCGCACTTGCCACCGCCCGGGCCATCGTTTCGCAAATCTCATGCGGGACGTCGCCCAGTTCCAACGCGAAATCCCGCGCCGAATGGCCGATCAGATAGGCCTTCTTCACCGA
>CAMDHB010000262.1 GCA_945897655.1 Pseudorhodobacter antarcticus | reverse complement strand
CTGTTGCCGGATGGCACGCGCCTGACCGTGGCCGCCGTTGCTGACCGGCTGGAACTCAGCCGATCACCCGTCAAACGCGGGTTGGACCTGTTGGCTGAAGCCGGACATCTGACGCGCGACGAACGTTCTGGCTATATCGTTGGCAATGGAACATCGGCCGCCCCAGATGCGGCGAACCTTTTCACCCTACCCCTGCCCGATCTGGCCCCAGCAACCGGTGCTCTTGCCCGCGCCGGTTGGGAACGCATTCTGGATGAGGTGGCCGAAGCGACCGCCGCCAGCATCCCCTTTGGCATCTATACCATTTCCGAAACCGGCATCGGTGCCCATTTCGGCGTCAGTCGCACCGTCACCCGCGAGGTTTTGTCACGCCTGCAAGAACGCGGGGCCATCGGCAAGGACCGCGCATCCCACTGGATTGCCGGGCCCCTGTCGGCGCGGATGCTGGACGACGAACATGCCCTGCGGCGCCTCTTGGAACCGGCTGCACTGACCGCTGCCGCCGCGATGATCCGCGCCGAACTGCCCGCAATGCGCGCCCGGCTGGACCTTGCCGGTCCGAACTGCCCCCCCGAGGATATTGACCTGATCGAGGCCGACTTGCACGACACCTGCACCTCACTTCAGCCCAACCGGCGGCTGGCGGCCGTTCTGATGCACCTGCGCTCGGGTCGCCGTGTGAACCGCCTGTTCGCCGCCCATGTCGTGCAGCACGACGAATCCGCCTTGCTGACCGAACACCGGCTGGTGCTGGATCATCTGGCACTGGGCGATGGCGAAGGGGCGGCTGCGGCCCTTCGTCACCATCTGGATGCCGATCATGCCCGCACGCGCGAACGGCTGAAGGTGCTGTCGGTGTTCGAGGACCCGATCGTCGCCCCCTATCTGACGCGGGTGGGCTGACATGGCAGCAAGGTCTGTGCCCGGCCCCGGCCTGCGGATCATCGGTCGCAGTGAGCTGGTCACTCAGCCAACCCGAGACCGCGCCGCCGCCGATCTGGGCTTTCCGATCCATTTTGAACTGATCGATTCCATCGACGGCCTTGCCCGCGTCGTCACCCGCCCCGACACGTTCGATCTTTATCATCAATGGCATACGGTCGATCTGATTTGGACCGCCCGCTGCATCCAGCCCATTGACGTGGCCCGGCTGGATCATGGCCAGGAAATCCTTGCCGCGGCGCGTGGCCGCTCTGGCCCCAGCCGGATCATCGACACCGTGTTCGACAAGTTGTTCGTGCAGACGGATGGCCGCCTCGGCTCCTCGCCGACCCATCATCTATCGATGTTGCCCTTGCTCCACGGGGTTGACAGTTTTGGCTACATGCCCGCCCTGCGTGATCTGTTGGGCGGCGACGCCGAAAGCTGGGGCTGGCTTCTGGACCCCCGGTTGCATGGCCGCGTCGCGATGATCAACGATCCCGTGCTGGGCATGATCGAAGCCGCCCTAGCGGTCGAGGCCAGCCGTGACCGGGCCTTCAGCAGCGTGGGCAACCTGACGCTGGACGAGGTGGACGAGGTGGCCGACATCCTTCTGCATAAGAAAAGGATAGGTCACTTCAAGGGCATGTGGTCCTCGTTCGAGGATTCGGCCCGCCTTGCACAGCGCGGCGCCCTGATCCAGTCGATCTTTTCACCCGGCGTCGCAAGGCTGCGCTCCCTTGGTCAGGAGGTCATAGTGGCCACCCCCGCCGAAGGGTCGCGCGGCTGGCATGCCGATCTTTGCATCTCATCCGAAGCGGCGGGCGAAACGCTGGATATGGCTTATGCCTATCTCAACTGGTGGCAAAACGGCTGGGCCGGGGCCTTGGCCGCGCGACAGGGCTATTACGCGACCTTCCCCGCCCGCGTACGCCAGCATCTGCTTCCCGGCGAGTGGGAGTACTGGTACGAAGGCCAACCCGCCCCCCAAACCCTGGCAGACCCCTACGGTCAGCCGAACATCCCCGCAGGTCACCGGCGCGAGGGCGGGTCACACGCCGAACGGATGAGCAGCGCCCGCGTGTGGAACACCTTCATGGATGAACACACCCATATCGTTCACCGCTGGCGCGAATTCCTGTCCGCCTGAAGCCGTCAGACCCGCTCACCCGTGCCATCGGCGCGGATCGTCACGCCAAAATCGCGCAGTGCCGTTGCCGCCGAAATCAGCCCATCCGCAACATCCCGCGCCACCAATGCAGGCGTACGCCCCCCCGCATCGCCATACCCGCCACCACAGGGGCCAACGGCAATCAACCGATCCCCCGCCTTGACCCGGGCATAGGGCACTTTTGACGGCAAATCGCGCACCGATCCATCCCCCGCAATCAGTGTCAGCGACGCGGTATGGCCATCGGCGCCCCCCTGAAATCCCCAAGGCGCATGGGCATGCCCGTCGCCTTCGATCGAAAAGCCCGCATCGGCCAGAAAACGAAACTCTCGGATCGTGCCAATCCCCCCGCGCCACGCGCCGGGGGCCATCGATTCCTCACGCAGTTCATAGCGTTCGATGCGCAGGGGCACGTGGCTTTCGATATCCTCGACCGGGTTGTTGCGGGTGTTCGCATAAAGCGTGTCCACCGCGTCCATGCCGTCCTTGCCGAACCGGCCACCGTAGCTGCCTTCCATGATCTCCATATGCACCCAGTGGTTGCCATGGTTCAGGCCCGACAGCGCCACCACCCGCAGATTGCCAATCCCGGCAGACACTTGCTGCGGCACGGCTTGGGCCAATGCCTTCATCACGGTATCGGCCAAGGCGTTGCCCGAACAAAAACGCGCAATCACCGGGGCCGGAAAAATCGGGTTGGCCAAGCAGCCCAAGGGCGCCACGATGCTGATGGGTCGGGTCAACCCTTCGTTCTGCGGCACAGGACCCACGACCGCCGCATCAAGCAGAATGGAGCGCACTGTCAGCCAAACGGCGCAATCCACCGTGCCGACCAGCGGCATGTTGATGGGCTTGTCTGCAATCTGCGGGGCGGTCCCCGTCAGATCCACTGTCAACGCGTCACCCCGCACCTTGACCGTCGCGCAGATGGTCAGATTGCGGCGCGCCGGGTCCGGGTCATCCAGAAATCCGTCGATCTGGGTCGAGGCGCTGTAATCGCCGTCCGGCACAGCGGCGATGGCGGCGCGCAGGCGGCGTTCCGAATAATCCATCAAGTCCTCTGCGGCCGCCTGCAAGGTGGCCAGCCCATGCTGTGCGATCAGCCCCAGCATTCCCTTGGCCCCGATATGCGACGCCTTCACCTGCGCCTCCATATCGCCCACCACCAGATCGGGCGCACGGATATTGGCACGCAGGATATGCCAGACCGGATCCACCCTGCGCCCCGCGTCATAAACCTTGATCGCCTTGAACTGCAGCCCCTCGGCATAGGTGTCCACCGCGTCCACAATCCCGCAAGACCCCGGCGAAAGCGCCCCGATATCAAGGTGATGCGCCGTTGTGACCGACCAACCGACCAACACGTCCTCATGAAACACCGGCACCGCAAAGGCCACGTCCGGCCCGTGACTTGCACCGCCATAGGGGTCGTTGTGCATGATGAAATCGCCATCAGCCAAGCTTTCGCCCCGCGCCTGCAGCGTGGACAGGATGTTGCGCACATAGCCCGGGATCGGCCCGGATTGCAGGGGTGTCGAGAGCCTGCATTCACACAGCTGCCGGCCCGTGGCATCAGTCAGCGCCGCCCCGAAATCCTCGGACTCGCGGATGATGGATGAATAGGACATCCGCATCAACTTGTGCCCCATCTCCAAGGCGATGGTATCCAGACCGCCCTGGATGACGGCAGCGGTGACAGGGTCGATGCGGGTCATGGTTGCACCTTCTGGGTCAGGATCAAGGATCCGGCGGCATGAACTTCGGCCTGCCAACCGGGGGGGACAACGGTGGTCGTATCCTTTTGCAAGATCACCGCCGGTCCGGGGAACGGCTGGCCCACCGGCAAGGCCGCACGCTGGTAAATCGCCGTGGGATAGGACGCGAGCGTACCGTTGACCCGGAACACCGTCTCGCTGTGCCGGATCAGCGCCTGGTCCAGCGATCCCCCGATTGCCGCCTGCCCCGCCGCAAGGCGCGGCATCGCCCCGCGCCCGATCACGCGCAGGTTCACCACCTCAACCGGGTTTTGCGGGAAGGCATGGCCATATTCCGCCGCATGTGCCGTGTGAAACGCCGCAAGGACCGCTTCCATGGTGACATCATCCACCGGGCCATCCGGGATGGGCACCTTCAACTCATACCCCTGCCCGACATAGCGCAAATCGCCGATCCGGGCATAGCTCACCTGATCAGGCGCAATCTTGTCCGCCCTGAACCGCCCACCCAGATCGCCCTGCATCGCGGCAAAATCGGCGTTGATCCGCGCAAGATTGAACTGCCCCGAGGTTTGGAACAATGTCCGCACCGCATCATATTTCAGATCCGTCACCAGCAACCCCATGGCCGAGGTGATGCCCGGATAGGGCGGCACAATCACCTCCGGGATCGACAGCATCGCGGCCACTTCGGCCCCATGCAGCGGCCCCGCCCCGCCCATCGCCACCAGCGCAAATCCACGCGGATCAATGCCCTTTTGCAGCGTGCGCGACCGGATCGCATTGGCCATGTTGGCATTCAGAATGGTCAAAACCCCTTCCGCCGTATCCAGCAGCGGCAGGCCAAGAGCCTTGGCAAGGTCAGCGATCACTCGCTCGGCCGCGACGGGGTCCAGCGTCATGGCCCCGCCCAGAAAATCACCGGGCAACAAGCGGCCCAGCACGACATTGGCATCCGTCACCGTGGGCAAATCCCCGCCCCTGCCATAGGCCGCAGGCCCCGGTGCCGCCCCCGCCGATTGCGGCCCGACCCGGAACGCGCCACCCGCATCCAGATGCGCAATCGACCCGCCCCCTGCCCCGATGGTGTGAATATCCAGCATCGGCATCAACAGCGGAAACCCCGCAATCGAGGTGGAACGCGCATCCGTCTCGACAATCTGCCCATCATTGATGATGCCGATATCCGCCGATGTGCCACCGATATCAAAGGTGAT
>CAMDHB010000261.1 GCA_945897655.1 Pseudorhodobacter antarcticus | reverse complement strand
CCTTGTCAGCGGCATCCCAGTCAGAGGAGCGGTAGGACCACCAGCTGTAGAGGTTGCCGGTGGGGATGTCCTTGCGGGTCACGTCGTGCCAGCCGCCCGCCTCCATCACCGCACCGAAGTGTTCCACCTCGATGGGGGTGTGGGACACGATCTTCAAAAGCTGCTTGTGGTTCCAGACATCATCCTCACGCGGGGCGATGTTCAGGTCGCCCACCAGGATGGCGCGGTCGGGGCGTTCCCAGCGGAAATGGTCGCGCATTTCGGTCAGGAAATCGAGCTTCTGGCCGAACTTTTCATTCTGCTCGCGGTCAGGGATATCGCCGCCAGCGGGGACATAGCAGTTGTGGATCGTGACCCCGTTTTGCAGCCGGGCCGAGACGTGGCGGGCGTGGCCCAGGGCGGCGAAATCCTTGTCGCCCGCATCCATCAGGGGCAGTTTGGACAGGATGGCGACGCCGTTGTATCCCTTTTGACCCCGGGCGACCATGTGGGTGTAGCCAAGGGATTTGAACTGCTCCATCGGGATCAGTTCGACCGGGCTTTTGCATTCCTGAAGGCACAGGATATCGGGCGTCTCTTCGGCCAGCAGGCGGGCGACAAGCCCCTCGCGCAGGCGGATGGAATTGATGTTCCAGGTGGCGAGGGTGAAGGGCATGGCGGTTCCTTTGGCGGTGTAGGTTCAGCCTAGATCAGGGGCAGGGAAAGGAAAAGGGGTGGGGAGAGCGTCCACATGTGGACAGAAATGAAAACATATTAAAATCAATATCTTGCATTTTTTCATTAACGAAGTGGAAAGGTTTGGGGCCGCGATTTTGCCATCATCGAACGGCTCTGGAAAACATATCACTTACGACATGTGCGTTTTCGCCGCAGATCAGGACTAACACAGATCAGCGAGTGCTGGTTGCCGGAATGCGACCCCGGACCCGCTGGCCAAACGCAGAGCCAGTGATTGTGTGTTGGAGTAAATGATGTCGAAATTGGTATCGAACTTGGTCGAAGTCGCAGCTTCTGGTGACGGAGATCTTTACAGCGACCTGTGGGTTCTGTCGCGCGACCTGGACCCGCAAGACGGCGGTGGTGATGGTGAGGCTGTTCTTGACAGCAATGGTCAGATCGTGCCCATCGGGTTGGATCCGCTGACCGGGGAGGCCTTTCAGATCCACCTGATGGAGGGGGCCGAGGGCGATTTTGAGGTGCCTGCCGACCAGTTGCCCTTTGTGCAGGAAATCGAGATGGAGCGGGCCAATATCATCCGCTCACCAGATTCGGTTCTGGCAAGCGCCCTGACCGAAGCCTTGGCCAAGATCGCGGCGGGCACGGTGATTGGCACGGATGCATCTGGCCGGATCATGGTGGACGGCGTTCTGATCGACTCGCCCCGCGAATGCGTGGCACTGTACAAGATGGTCATGACGGCCGGTGGGGCCACCACCTGGACCGAGGCGCAGGCCAATGCGGCGGCAAACCTGCCGCCCGCGATTGTCAGCTTGATGGCCGAGGGCTGGAACCCGACGGGCCTGTTGGCGGGCACCTTTTCCAAGTTCAACCCGGTGCAGATGGACGGTGTGATCACGGCGCATACCATGCTGGGGATCAACGAGGTTACCGGCACGGGTGATGCGCAGCAGATTGATTACTTTGGCTTCACCGATGGCGTGACCGAGACGTTCAATTACGACCGTGTCGCAAGCTACAGCGATATCTGGATCAAGTGGTATCAGGATATTGACGGAGATGCGTCTGATCTGGAAGCCGTACAGCGCAGCCTGCTGGACGCCGTCTGGGGCAGCGACGACAATGGCGACGGGATCAACGACGTCGGCAGCGGCAAGGTATGGGCGGACGACTATGTCAGAACGTCTGCCGATGGCGTGACCTTTGAAACCTTTGCCGCAACCGGTGCGGGGATCAACGATTGGGCGCAGGCGGTCGAGGATGCGCGGGCGGTGATCCTGACGATCCACGAAAGCATCGGCGCGACCGAGGTTGCGGCCCCGCAGTCTGCGGATGACTTGCTGATTGGCGGTCCGGGTGACGATCTGCTGACCGGTTGGGGTGGCAGGGACACGCTGATCGGCATGCAGGGCGACGATACGCTGGAAGGCGGCGATGACAAGGATCGGCTGATCGGTCGGTCGGGCGATGACATTCTGGACGGCGGCAAAGGGAATGATTTCCTGCGCGGCGGTGACGGGGACGACACGCTGACCGGCGACATCGGAGCCGATGTGTTCGTGTTCAACGAGGTCGTCGCCAGGTTGGGTCTGGACACGATCACCGACTATTCCAGTGCCGAATTGGATGTCATCGGATTGGGCGGGATTGACGCAGATGCGGCCACGATCATCGATGACGGCTTTACCTTCGTCGGCTATGTCGAGTTCACGGGCGTCGCCGGGGAACTGCGTGCCGTTCATCTGACCGGACGTCAGCAGATTCAGGGGGATGTCAACGGCGATGGGGTGGCGGATTTTGCCATCAACATCCTTGGCGACACGGCGGCGGAGCTGTCTGGTTCGCGCTGTAAGCGGGCACCAAAATGGGGGCGCGTCGGGTTGGGGTTTTTTCCAGCCGGGCGCGCCCCGACTTTGTTGGGGGTGGCAGCACGGGAGCCCGATCAGGACGTTCACGCGTGAGAATCATGAAAGTGCTATTTGCATCCGTGCTTTAACGTAAGTCATTCATGATGTGGAAAGGTTTGACGGGCTGGTTTGGTCCCTTGACCTGCCGCCAAAACCCATCAATCTGCCCGGCATGACAGATCCATCACTGTGGCAAGGTCGGGACTTTCGGCTGTTTATCGGGGCGTCGGCTTTTGCGCATCTGGCTTATGGCATCAATGCCGTGGCCTTTCCGTGGCTGGCCACGCTGCTGACGCGCGACCCCATGCTGATTGGCATGGTGACGATGGCGCCCATTCTGCCCTGGCTGTTCTTTGCCCTGCCCGCCGGGGTGCTGACCGACCGGCTGGACCACCGGAAGGCGATCATCTGGGCCAATGTCATCCGTGCGGCGCTGATATTGGGAACCTTTGGGCTGGCGCTGACGGCCACGCCGGGGACGGGGGCGGTGTGGTTGCTGGCGGCCCTGGCCTTTGCCCAAGGCACGGTCGAGGTGTTGCGGGACAACACCGCACAAACCATTCTGCCGCAGGTGGTGGACAAGCCGCAACTGGAAGAGGCGAATGCGGTATTGATGACATCGGAAAACCTGATGTCGCAGTTTCTGGGGCCGCCCGTTGCGGGCGCGATGATTGCGCTGTCGATTGCGCTGCCCTTCGGGGTGGAAGCGGCGGCGCTGGTGGGGTCGGCCGTGCTGGTGGCGCTGATGGCCACGCGGGCGGCTGCGCGGCCTGCGCACCAGCCGTTCTGGCCTGCGATGCGGGAGGGGCTGGCGTGGTTGTGGGGGCATTTGGCGCTGCGGCGGTTGGGGTTGGTGCTGGGGGCCTATAACTTTCTGTTCCAGCTGATCTGGTCGCTGATGGTGCTGTATGCGCAAGACAGTTTGCGGCTGGGGTCGTTTGGCTATGGGGTGCTGTTGTCGTCACTGGCGCTGGGCGGGTTGGCGGGGGGTGTCGCGGCACCCTGGATATTGCGGCGGCTGGGGGTGCGGCGCGGGTTGCTGATGTCGGTCGCGGGGTTCTGCCTGTCAACCGGCGTCCTGGTGTTCACCGCCAACCCGTGGATTGCGGGGGCGGCGTTGTTTGGCGATGCCTTCACCAGCATGACGTGGAACGTGGCGACGGTCACCTACCGGCAGCGCCACATTCCAGCACCGCTGCTGGGGCGGGTCAATGCCGCGTACCGGTTTTTGGGGTCGGCCCCCCGGCCCTTTGCGCCGCTGCTGGGGGGCGCGTTGGTCGCCCTGGGCGCGCCGCTGGGAAGCTGGGCCTTGCATCTGCCCTTTGCCATTGCAACCGTGGGGGGAGTGTTCTTGCTGATCTATTGCGCGCGGCGCCTGCATCTGGACTGAAAAAAAGGCCGGGCACACGGCCCGGCCAGGTCCAACAGGGAGGATGCCGGGTTATAACCCAAACCCGGCGAAGGGGACCGTTCGCAACAAACGCTGCACGAGGGGAAGATTACTGCAGAATTTGTCAACAATGAGACAATAACAGCGCCGCAAGCGAATTTCGCTAACACGTGTTACTTTTACGCTACCAATTTGTAACCGCCATTTTCGGTCACCAGAAGGCGGGCGTTGGTGGGATCAAGCTCGATCTTCTGGCGCAGGCGGTAGATATGGGTTTCCAGCGTGTGGGTAGTGACCCCGGCGTTATAGCCCCAAACCTCATGCAACAGGACATCACGCTGCACAACGCCGGATTGCGCGCGGTACAGGTACTTGAGAATGTTGGTTTCTTTCTCGGTCAGGCGGATTTTCTTGTCCTTGGCGTCCAGCAGCATCTTTTGCGCGGGCTTGAAGGTGTAGGGACCCATCTGAAAGATCGCGTCTTCGGATTGTTCGTGCTGGCGCAACTGGGCGCGGATGCGGGCCAGAAGGACCGGGAATTTGAAAGGTTTTGTCACATAGTCATTGGCGCCAGAATCAAGGCCAAGAATCGTGTCGGCATCGGTGTCATGGCCGGTCAGCATCAGAATCGGGCATTTGATGCCACCCTTGCGCATGCGGCGGCAAAGTTCGCGGCCATCTGTGTCGGGCAGGCCCACGTCCAGAATGACAAGGTCATAGGACCCGGCCTTGGCCTTTTCCATGCCGTCGGCACCATTCGCGGCCTCGAACACGTCAAAATCCTCGGTCATCACAAGCTGTTCGCTCAGGGCTTCACGCAGGTCGTCGTCATCGTCAACCAGCAGGATTTTGCGCAATGTGGCCATAACCGTCTCCTTGGGTTCGTCTTGGGTAACAGATGCGTGCGAGGGCCGTGTGGGGCAAGATATGCAACAGTCGCCTCACGCGGTCGTGTCGGCAGAGCGGGGATTGTTTCAATTTGCCTTGTGGGGCGGTAAGGAGCGGGCATGAGTTTGGCACCGAACATCCCCGAAAGACTGGCCCGTGCGCGGGGCGACTTGCGCATGGGGGTGCCTGTGGTGCTGACGGGGGGCGGTCAGGCGGCGGTTGTGGTCGCGGTCG
>CAMDHB010000260.1 GCA_945897655.1 Pseudorhodobacter antarcticus | reverse complement strand
CAAAGGCAATCTTTTCGTCATAGTTGGCACCATTCCAAGTCAGCGCGGTCACCCCAGACAAATCGATCAGGTCATTGCCCGCGGTCCCGGTCAGACGCATGTCGCGGTCGTCTTGCGCAAAGAATTCAACTCCTGCGGCGGCATTCAAGACAAGGCGGTTGAACGCCACCGTCGAAACCCCATTGTTGAAAACATCGCGCACCGAGACAGAGTCGACCCCGGTGCCGCCAAAAAAGCTGTCGTTGCCGGGCGTTGCATCACCACTCGTAAACAGATCGTCACCATTGCCGCCGTAAAAGGCGTCGACGTTCAGGCCGCCGATCAGTTGGTCATTGCCGTCGCCGCCATACATCCAGTCGATCCCGCTGGCGACGCCGTCATCCCAGTCTCCGACGATCAGATCGTCGCCCGAACCACCGTAGAGGGAGTCATTGCCTGAATTGCCCCACAACGAATCCGCGCCGCTGCCTGATGTGATTTTATCGGCCCCAGTCCAGCCGTCGATCTCGGCTGCAATTGCGCCAAGCTTGATCGAAAAATCAACTGCGCCCGAAGCAGAGAACCCAACGTATACCGACAATCCCAGTTGGGCCGCCGAATAGCGGATCAGGCTGTAGCTGTTAAACTCGGTCGGTGTCAGCGCGACAAAATCGCCGTAGGTGTAAAGGGTGGCCAAAGCTCTCTCCAAATCGCAACCTACGAATGAAAAGCGTAGCTCAGGTGCAAGTTTAACTCAACATGAAACCCGCAGCGTCAACCACGGGTTGCATGATGTTTCAGCGTTATGGCAAGGGCTTAACCCGCCGTCACCGACTTCTTTTCCTTGACCTCGGCATGCACGATCAGCGGTTTTGCGCCGTTGTTCACGGCCTCTTCGTTCACGACGATTTCGGAAATATCTGCCATGCCGGGCAGTTCGAACATGCTGTCCAGCAGGATGTCTTCCATGATCGACCGCAGGCCACGGGCACCGGTCTTGCGTTTGATCGCCCGTTTGGCGATGGCATTCAGGGCGTCGGCGGTGAAGGTCAGCTTGACGCCTTCGATGTCGAACAGGCGTTGATACTGCTTGACCAGGGCATTCTTCGGCTCGGTCAGGATTGTGACAAGCGCCGCTTCGTCCAAGTCGGTCAGGGTGGCGATGACGGGCAGACGGCCAACGAATTCGGGGATCAGGCCGAATTTCAGCAGGTCTTCCGGTTCCAACTCGCCAAACAACTCCCCTGCCCCGCGCGCATCGGGGTCCTTCACATCGGCGCCAAAGCCGATGGCCGAGCCCTTGCCACGCTGGGCGATGATCTTTTCCAGACCGGAAAATGCGCCGCCGCAGATGAACAGGATGTTGGTGGTATCCACTTGCAGGAATTCCTGCTGAGGATGCTTGCGGCCACCTTGCGGCGGTACCGAAGCCACTGTGCCTTCCATGATTTTCAAAAGTGCCTGCTGCACTCCCTCGCCCGAGACATCACGGGTGATCGAGGGATTGTCAGACTTGCGAGTGATCTTGTCGACTTCGTCGATATAGACGATCCCGCGCTGGGCGCGTTCGACGTTGTATTCGGAGGCTTGGAGCAGTTTGAGGATGATGTTTTCCACATCCTCGCCCACGTAACCGGCTTCGGTCAGCGTGGTGGCATCGGCCATCGTGAAGGGCACATCAAGGATGCGGGCCAAGGTCTGAGCAAGCAGGGTTTTGCCACAACCGGTGGGGCCGATCAGCAGAATGTTCGATTTGGACAGCTCGACGTCGGTCTTGGAGGCGTGATTAAGGCGCTTGTAGTGGTTGTGCACTGCCACCGACAGCACGCGCTTGGCGTGGATCTGGCCAATGACATAGTCATCAAGAACCTTGCAGATGTCGCGCGGCGTCGGCACACCGTCAGCCGCCTTGAGACCAGTCGTCTTGGTCTCTTCGCGGATGATGTCCATGCACAGTTCAACGCATTCATCACAGATGAACACGGTGGGCCCCGCGATCAGCTTGCGCACCTCATGCTGGCTTTTGCCGCAGAAGGAGCAGTAGAGCGTGTTCTTGCTGTCACTGCCCGAGTTGTTTGCCATCATTTACCTCTGCATCCGCTTGACCCAAGTTTAGGCCAAGCTCCAAGCCGCCACAATGTCAAATTGCCCCCCGTCTTGTTTGCACGATCGGGGGGCAACGCTTATTTTGCCTTGTCGTCCATCTTGCCGCGGCTTTCCAGAACCTCGTCGATCAGGCCCCAGGATTTTGCCTCGTCGGCGGACATGAAATTGTCCCGTTCCAGCGCGGCTTCGACGGCCTCATAGGACTTTCCGGTGTGTTTTACATAGATTTCGTTCAGGCGGCGCTTGAGCTTTTCAGTCTCGCGCGCGTGGATCATGATGTCGGTCGCCTGACCCTGATAGCCGCCTGAGGGCTGGTGCACCATCACGCGAGAGTTGGGCAGGGAAAAACGCATGCCCTTTTCGCCAGCTGTCAGCAGCAAGGAGCCCATCGATGCAGCCTGCCCGATCACCAGGGTGGAAACCTTGGGGCGGATGTACTGCATTGTGTCATAGATCGACATCCCCGAGGTCACGACCCCGCCCGGGCTGTTGATATACATGGAGATTTCCTTGGAGGGATTCTCAGCCTCAAGAAACAGCAACTGGGCGCAGATCACGGTCGACATTTCGTCGTGGATGGGGCCCGCGACGAAAATGATCCGCTCTTTCAGCAGACGGGAGAAGATGTCGTAGCGGATCGACCCTCGCGCGTTCGTCTCTTCGACGGTCGGAATGATAAAGTTGTAGAACTGCGAAACCGGGTCTTTCATTCGGGTAGCCTCCTGGATGGTCCGACGCATAGCGCCAGAGGATTACACAAAGCTTAGTGTCACGCACCGGGGGCTGCAAGGGCACTGGGGAATTTCGCTGCAAGGCGGTTTGTGCCGGATCATGCCTAGAGGGGTCCGGTTGGGCTGGTGGTGAAGACCCGCCGGGCGAGGGCCAATCTGGAGGCTGCGGTCACGAGGCAAAGGGCGCCAAAGACCCAAGCCATCGGGGCAAACGCCAAGGGCCAGAGGCAGATTGCCGAAAAGAACACGATCGTTTCCGTCCCCTCCAGCAAGCCAGAGGTGAAATAGAGTGATTTCACGCCCCGCGAGGTTGTCTGAAGGCCACGTTTTTCCGCAAGGACCGAATAGCCCAGAAAACTGGCACCATTCACATAAAAGCTGAACAGCAGAAAGGCGGCGGCAAGGGCGTTGCCGTCAGGGTCGCGCAGGGCGAAGGCCAAGGGAACTGCGCCGTAGATCAGGAAATCGGCCATGATGTCCAGGTAACCGCCAAAGTCGGTCTTGGTTCCGGCACGGGCAACCGCCCCGTCCAGCCCGTCGGCTACCCGCCCCGCCAACAGCGGCAAAAGGGCGAGCCATCCAGGCAGACCCGACGCGATGAACCCGCTGGCCACGAGTCCAAGGCCAAGGCCCGCCAATGTCAGGCCATCCGCGCTCCACCCCCGGGCGGACAGCTTTTGCCCCCAATCGTTGACAAATGGGTCGATCACCTTGCGCATCACGCCATCAAACATCGCATTTCTTTCTTGACTGGTCTGGGGCGGCACAACTTATCTTCGCAGACAGCATGAGGACTTTATAAAATGCGCTTTGGGACAATCCAAATCACTTTCCTGATCACGCTATCCTTGACGGCTTGCATCCCGATCACCATCCGACCGGGTGCGCTGGGCCCGGTGCGCGACTGGCCAGCCACGGCCAATTGCCCCGTTCCACCCAGAACTGCAAGTGATGCCCCGCAACTGGTCGTCCTGATGAATGCGGAACGGGCCAAGGCCGGACTGGAACCGCTGGTTCTGTCGGCAGCCATTTCTGCTGTTTCCCATGCCTATGCGTGTGAAACCTCGGCAAGGCAGGACATCGGGCATGTTGGAACTGATGGGTCAAAACTGTCCGAGCGGTTGCGGCGGGGTGGGATCACGGCGTCGATGGTGGCCGAAAACAACGCGTCCTTTTACCGCACGCCCGAGGAAGCAATGGTGGCCTGGATGGCCTCGCCGCATCACCGTGAGAACATTTTACGCAAAGACGCCCGCAAGGTGGGTATCGGCCAGGCAGGTGAAGGATTGTGGGCTGTCTGGGTGGTCAATTTCACCTCGTGACGGCCGAAGTGGGCATAGGCGAAGTGTGACGTCAGGGTTGCCCCTGCCGCTTTATAACAAGATCGGCCCTCAGGCCGCCGAGAGCCGCACTTTCGCCCAGGCGCAGCACACCGCCATGTGTGCGGGCGATGTCGGCAGCAATTGACAGGCCAAGGCCGACACCGCCGCCGTTATTGGGGTCACGGGCCGCATCAAGCCGGGTGAAGGGAAGAGCGGCTTCATCACGCTTGTCCTTGGGGATGCCGGGGCCATCATCTTCGACCGTCAGGCGAAGGATGCGGTCTGTGATTGCGTAGCTGAGGACGGCATTGTGGCCATAGCGCAGGGCGTTGCCCACCAGATTATCCAGTGCCCGCGTGACCGCCTGGGGCCGCATCTCAACCCGTCCGGACCCCGAGCATTCGCCCAAGGACAGGTGCAAACCGCCACGCCGGGCCTTGTCGACCACGCGCGCCACAAGTTCGGCGGGATCAACCTCGGCGCTGTCTTCCATCGCGTCGCCACGGGCGAATGCCAGAAACTCATCAACCAACCGTGACATATCCTCGACATCGCCTTGCAAGGCTGCGGTATCCTCATCCTCATCCTCGGGCAAGAGGGAGAGGCCAAGTTTCAGCCGCGTCAGGGGCCCGCGCAGGTCATGGCTGACACCAGACAACATCAAGGTGCGCTGATCAATCTGACGTTCGATCCGCGCCCGCATGTCCAAAAAGGCATTGCCCGCGGCCCGGACCTCCAACGCGCCGCGTGGGCGATAGGGAACGGTCTGACCTCGACCAAACGCCTCGGCCGCGGCTGCAAGCCGGGTGATTGGGGACAATTGGTTGCGCAGGAAGATGTAGGAAACCAAAGTCATTAGGAGGGAGGCAAATGCGGTTAACACCAGCAGCTGGTGTGGATTTGACGCCGTAACGCGACTGCGGCTTAGAACGATGTGCAATGGGCCGAGGTTGGTATCCAA
>CAMDHB010000259.1 GCA_945897655.1 Pseudorhodobacter antarcticus | reverse complement strand
ACAGCGACCACAGGATCGGGTAGACCATGAACAGGCCCAGAAGAACCATCGCAGGCATGATGAATGCCCAACCTGCCCAGTTTCCGCGTGTGTTGTTGCCGCCTGCCATGTTGCTTCCTTTTCAGAAGACCTGCGCATCCGCTGGACGTGCGCACCACGGCCAATGGGCGCGGTGCGGTCGCATCAGAATCAGACCGCAGCCTGCCCCGTGAAGGGCGGGCTGCGGTCCTTGGACTGGATTACTGGATCTGTGCGGCGACTTGAGCGTCGATCGCCGCAATCGCTTCGTCGATCGAACCACCGGCAACAAGCGCCGGGATCTGTGCGGTGATGGCAGCGTCAACCTCGTTGGTGAAGATGCCGTAGTTCACCGACGGAATCTTGGCCTGCCAATCCGAGAAGCTGGCCCAGACGGCCTGACCACCGAAGTAGTCATCCGAAGCCGAGTATGCCGGGCCTTCACGCGCCGGCAGATAGGACGAGAACGCGCCCTGCCCCACCAGGATGGTCTGGTAGAAGTCGACGTCCGACGCCCAGACCTTGTTCAGGAAGTCGATCGCTTCTGCCTTGGCCGGGGCCGAGGACAGAACATACCAGCTGGAACCGCCGAGGTTGGAGTAGTTGGTTGCACCCTCGACACCATCCAGAGCCGGGGTCGGGGCAACAGCCCACTTGCCGGACATGTTGTTGCCCTTGATGCCGCCGGTCATCCACACGCCGGTGAACACGCCAGCCACGTCGCCGTTGTTGAAGGCGCCGGTATAGTCGCCCCAGCCGGAGACGGCCTTGTAGAGTTCGGGGGTCTGCAGCATCTTGACCCAAGTGGTCAGAGCTGCCTTGAAGACCGGGTTGTTGGCAATATTGGCATTGCCTTCGGCATCAAAGTACCACGAACCAGCCGACTGAAGCATGATGCGCATTGCGCCTGCGTCGTTCTGGTCAATCGAGAACATGGGCTTGCCGGTTTTGGCATTCACGGCCTTGCCGATCTCGATCATCTTGTCCCAGGTCAGGTTTTCCATGTCAGCAGCGGAGAAACCAGCCTCGGCCAGCAGGTCAGAGCGGTAGAACAGGCCAGAGGCGCCGGAATCGAAGGGCAGCGAATAGGTCTGATCACCCACGGATGCCAAGGCGACCTTGTAGTCGGCAAACTGGCTGTAATCGATGCTGCCATTCAGCGGCTCGAACGCGCCGGGGAACGAAAGCAGGTACTTCTGGGCGCCGTAATCTTCGATCAGAACGATATCCGGCAGGCCGTCCATTTGGCCGGATGCCAGTTGGGTCTGCAGCTTCTGCTCCAGGTCAGCCTTGGCGAAATCGACCACGGTGATGTTGACGTCGGGGTTGATCGCCTTGTAGCGGGCAATCGCCTCGTTCATAGCCGCGCCGTTGAACTCGGGTGCCCAGCACCACACGGTCACGTCGGTAGCCAGGGCCGTGGTGGCCATCAGCATATTCAGACCCGCAGCAACCAGCAGCGAGCGGTGCCATTTCTTGGCATGCGTCATTATGTCATCCTCCCAAATGTGAGGCGGTTTCCAATAGCCTCATCCAACTTACGATAGCGAATGAAAATCCATCCTGCAAATATTTTAGTAAAATTTTTCCGGGCCGTTCCGGAGGCATTCAAACGCCCTGATCAGGTGCCCTGCTGCGCGTGCTGCCACGCCAGATGATCTTGGACGCAAGGATAGCCCGCTTGGCCGTTTCGCGGCCAGCGATGCGTTCTTGCAGCATGTCAACCGCGCTTTCGCCGATCACTTCGGACGGCAGTCGCACTGTGGTCAGGGGCGGGTTCAGGAACTGAGCGACCGAAATGTCGTTGAAGCTGGCGATAGCGACATCGTCGGGAATTTTCAGGCCAAGTTCATGGATGGCCCGGTAAGCGCCCACTGCCATGTTGTCATTGCCTGTGATGATGGCATCGGGGCGCTTGGGGTGGGACAGGATCTGTTTGGTCAGGGCATAACCGCTGTGTTCGGTGTTGTTGTCAAACAGACATAGCGCCGGGTCGAATTTGCCGGTTTCCTGCAGGAAGGTCATATAGGCAAGCCCGCGCTCTTCCCACTTTTCCGCTTGTCCGGCGTGGGCCTGATCCCACCAGCCGATGAAGCCGATGCGGCGGTAGTCCATGTCGGTCAGCGCCTTGAGCAATTTGCGCATGGCCAGTTTGCGGTCGCTGTGGACGGCGTCAATCTCGTCATTGAGGGGGGCGTAGTCGGCAAAGACCAGATAGCTGCTGTGCTGCTTGAGCCAAGCCACTTCTTGATCCTCCAATGCGCCGATGGCAATGACGCCCGAGGTCGCCTTCAGCAGTTTGGGGTCAGGCAGGTCTTCTGTGTGATAGATCTTGACCGTTTCGATCTTGAGGTCGGCACATCGCGTCTCGATCCCAAGTCTCAGGCTGACGTAATAGGGGTCGGCAAGTTCCTGATCGGGCCGCAGGAAATGAACCAGCGCGATCTTGGTGGCCGAACGGACAGCGCCGCCACCTTTGCGGTTGCGGGGCGTTGCGTAACTCATCGCCTCGGCGGTTTCGATGATCGCTTGACGGGTTTGGGCGGTGACGGACAGGGTTTCATCGAAATTGAGGACACGCGAAACCGTGGCGGAAGAGACGCCTACAGCCGAGGCGATTTGTTTCAAGGTGACCATGATCTGCCCGGGGCCTGCTGCGACGGATATCGTCGTGGCCGTGCATGACACGAAGATGTGCCTTTGGGCAATGGGCTGCGCTGGACGTGAGGCACAAGTTAACCAATGCTGCACTTTACTGCCAATCAAGACTTAAGTCCGTTGAAGTAAATGCCTTTTCGATTTAAGGAAAATTGATTGACAGACGAGTTGTATCTCCGGAACGGGTTCGAATGCCGCAACTGACATGCATTACAACGACTTACAATGACGGCCATACTGCCCTGACCGCAATCGAGTCGGTTCTGGCGCAGAGTTTTGGCGACTTTCAGTTCATCATCGTCGATGATGGTTCAACGGACGCGACCATGGACACCCTGACGTCGGTCAAGGATCCCCGCGTCGAGGTGATCCGGCAGTGGAACGACGGTCTGTCCAGCGCACGCAACAAGGCATTCCCGCACATCAAGGGCGAGTACGTCTGCTTTCTGGACTCGGATGATGTGCGGCCAAACTGGTCCTTTGCGGCGATCAACAAGATCATCGAACGGGATGCGCCGGATCTGATCCTGTGCCGTGGGGCCTTGTCCGAGGTGCGTGGCGACTTTGCCGGGTTTTATGATGACCCGGTCTTTTTTCAGATCGAAGGCATATGCCCGGACGGCAAGGTCAGCCGTGGCCAGCCCGAGTTCGCCAAGGTCCGCCCCTTGATGCAGCGGATCGAGCCGCAGTCGGCCAACAAGGTGATCCGCACTGATTTTCTGCGCCAGACTGGCATAAACTTCCCGAACGGTCATTTCTTTGAAGATATGTTCTTCCACACAAACCTGCTAAGCTCAGCCGGATCTGTGTCCTTTGCGATGTCGCCCTGCTTTACCTATTTCCGCCGCTATACCCGACAGCAGATCACGGCAACGGCAGGCGACCGCCGGTTCGATGCGATTTCTGTGACAAAGCTGACGCTGGAAAGCTTTGCCCGAACGATGGAATTCCACGATGCGGCAGCCCGGACGGCGGTGTTCGCGTCCTGCATGAAGATCGTCGGGTGGTGTGAAGAGATGATTGGCCACCAGCACCGCGCGGCCTATCGTCAGACTGTGCGGGGATTGCTGACGATGATCGACCCGCTGTACCTGAATTTTCCGGCAAACCCGCCGCCCGAGGTGGGACCGCTGGACCAGTTGCAGCGCTATTTGAGGGTGATGACAGATGCAGCTTGATGACGGTCTTTCCGATCCGCTGGACAGCAGAGCGCATCCCATGACCAAGCCGGTGCTGAAGCCGCTGCCCCCATTGCGGGTGCGCGCGCTTGGGCAGGAAATGACCTTGCATGTGACCTCGGATATCTATCTGCGGGATGACAGCTATTGGCGGGTCAGGTCGATTTACGAGTTGTTCCTGTCGGCGCAGACCTTGGCACTGACCGGTGTGGCGATTGACGTCGGAGCGGGGTTCGGGGCCTTTACCGTTCCCTTTGCAATGGGCAATCCGGGCTGGACGATCTGGGCCTTTGAGCCCGACCCCGAGGCGTTTGGCGCCCTGTGTCAGAACATCCGCGCCCAGAACCTGTCCAATGTGTTCGCGGTGAATGCCGCGGTCGGGGTGGGACCGGAGGGTGAGGACTGGGCAAGTCTGGCGGCTGCCTTTACCGCGCTTGCCGAGCGGGGCCCCGAGGATGCAACGGCCATGGCCGGGCTGCACGCGGTCTTGCCGCAGCAGAGCTTTCGCCAGCATGTCGATATGCAAGGCATCATCGAATGGGGCGAGCCTGCCTCGCCCGAATTCGAAGCGCGCAGTTTCCCGATCATCCCGTCAGAAGCGCTGGTGTTCTTGCAACCCAAGCTGTTGAAGATGACAGCCCCATTTGCCGAAGCCGCGGTGCTGTCAGGTTTGGCGGACGCGCCGCTGGATCATGTGGTCGGTGAAACCTGGACCAATTTGCCGTCGGAGTTGGTGTACGGCCGCAAGTCAGGGTTGTGGCAGACATGGATTCCCCGGGCGGGTGACCCGCTGTTGCGGCTGCGCAGTGCGGTCAGTCTGAACGGGTTTCGGCCCGGTCTGGATGTGGTGGTTGCGATGTTCAACGCGCGCCATTGGATCAAGGACTGTGTCGATGGCATTCTGGACGGTTCGGGACAGGGTATCCGCGTGCTGGTGGTGGATGATGGGTCAACCGATGCGTCGGGCGATGTGGTGCGTGACACCTATGCTGGCGATGACCGGGTGGTCCTGCTGACCAAGCTGAATGGCGGCTGTGCCTCGGCCCGCAATTATGGCCGATTGAATTCGGATGCAACGCATATTGCCTTTGTCGATGCGGATGACGTGCCGGGGCCAGGTTTGTTCAATGGCTTGCTAGAACTTGCGCGGCATACCGGGGCCGAGATTGTGCAGGGTGGGTTTGACCTGCTGCATCAGGATGAAGACGGGCAAATCCGGCTGGACCCAGGCTATGAGGCGAAAACCCCCGAGATCATTCAAGCCCGGCGTCACAACC
>CAMDHB010000258.1 GCA_945897655.1 Pseudorhodobacter antarcticus | reverse complement strand
GGGTCGAGGAAATCAACGTCGAGGGAGACGTGGAGCATGCCTTGGGCGGCGCGGACGGTGTCAAGGAATTCGCGCAAGGGGGCGACGATGCCGCGTTCATCCAGCACGCGCATGTCGTTGATGGCAATGTCGTGGCGGAGGAGGGCGGCATGTTCAGCGGGGTCAACCGAGCGGATGCCGTAGAGGCAGATGCGTTCGGCGGGGATCGGGCCGGGGAAGGGGGGGAAGGCGTCAAAGCCGGAACGCCCGGCGATATAGGCGACTGGGGTGCCGTGCAGGTTGCCGGAAGTGGTCGTCAAGGGAGTGTGGAAATCAGAATGGGCGTCGAGCCAGAGGAGGAAGAGGGGGCGGTCCTGGCGGTTGGCGAAGGTGGCGGCCCCCGTCACGGTGCCCAAAGCAAGGGAGTGATCACCGCCGAGGATGATGGGCAGGCCACCTTGGGACAGGGCATCATCCACCCAGTCGGCGAGGGTTTGGGTCCAGCCGAGGATTTCGGGCAGGTGGTGGACCACGGGGTTAGGACAGGTGGCATCGGACAAAGCGGGCAGGGTGAGGTCGCCCCAGTCGGTGACGGTGTGGCCCAGTTCGGCGATGGCGGCATGGATGCCGGCGACGCGGTAGGCGGCGGGGCCCATGACGCAGCCTTGGCGGCGTTGGCCGTCGTCGATGGGGGCGCCGATCAGGATGGTGTTGGACATGGGGCTACTCCTTGTTGGCGGAACAATCTTTCCGGCTTGCGGGAAATTCTAGGGGGATTATGGTCATTTGGGACAGGGTATTGTGCAAAATGGCGGGGGATTTGGTCAGGATGGACGATGTGGATCAGCGTCTGCTGGCGGAACTGCGGCGGGACGGGCGGGCGTCGCTGTCGGATCTGGCCGAGCGGTTGGGGGTCAGCCGGGCCACGGTCAGGGCGCGGATGGAGCGGATGACGGCGTCGGGCGAGATTGCGGGTTATACGGTCGTCACGCGGTCGGATGTGACGGCGGCCCCGGTGCGGGGGTTGATGATGATCCGGGTTGAGGGGCGCAACAGCACCAAAGTGATGGCGCGGCTGACGGGGATTCCGGCGGTGCAGGCGGTGCATTCGACCAATGGGGCATGGTCGGCCATTGCGGAACTGGGGGCGCAATCGTTGCTGGAATTGGATGATGTGATCAACCGGATCAGGGATATCGAGGGTGTGATGCATTCGGAGACGAACTTGTTGCTGTCAACACGGAAGGCGGGGCGAAGATGATGAGTGAACCACAAGAGGCGTTGCGCCTGTTGGAGCAGGGTGGGCTCAGGTTGGGGGCGGAGTGGGAGGCCGCGCATGAGATTTGCCAGAGGCAGGAGGGGACACGGGACTACGATCTGGTCCATGCGCTGTGCCACTGGATCGAGGGGGATACGGCCAACCGCGACTATTGGTATCGGCGGGTGGCCCCTTGGGTGCGCGCGGCCACGCTGGAGGATGAGTGGCACGCTGTCACACTGACGGTCAAGTGACCGGCAGGGCATTGGAACGGCGGGGCTTTCGTCCTATGCTTCTTGCGAACCCGGAGGCGATGTCATGATTGTTGAACTTGGCCATTTTGCGTTGATTGTGGCCTTTGTCGTGGCCATCTTGCAGACGGTGGTGCCTATGTATGGTGCCTCGCGGCGGGATGGGGCGTTGATGGCCTTGGCGGGGCCCGCGTCGGTAGCGCAGTTCCTGTTGATCGCGCTGTCCTTTGGCGCACTGACCTATGCCTTTGTCGTCAGTGATTTCAGTTTGAAGCTGGTGGTTGAGAATTCTCATACGGCCAAGCCGATGTTGTACAAGGTGGCGGGGGTTTGGGGCAACCATGAGGGGTCGCTCTTGCTGTGGGTGCTGTGTCTGAGCTTGTTTGGCGCCTGTGTGCACTGGTTTGGCGACAATTTGCCCAAGACGCTGAAGGCGCGGGTGCTTTCGGTGCAAGCGTCGATCGGGGTGGCGTTTCTGGCATTCATGCTGTGGACATCGAACCCGTTTCTGCGGCTGGCCAGCCCGCCGATGAATGGCAATGACCTGAACCCCCTGTTGCAGGACCCAGGGTTGGCGTTTCACCCGCCGTTCCTGTATCTGGGCTATGTCGGCCTGAGCATGGCGTTTTCCTTTGCCATTGCGGCCCTGATCGAAGGGCGGGTGGATGCGGCCTGGGGGCGCTGGGTGCGGCCCTGGACGCTGGCGGCCTGGGTGTTCTTGACCATCGGCATCGCGATGGGGTCGTGTTGGGCCTATTACGAATTGGGCTGGGGCGGGTTCTGGTTCTGGGACCCGGTCGAAAACGCGTCTTTCATGCCCTGGTTGATTGCGACGGCCCTTATCCATTCGGCGATTGTGGTGGAAAAGCGCGAAAGCCTGAAGGCGTGGACAGTGCTGCTGGCCATTCTGGCGTTTGGCTTTTCGTTGGTGGGGACGTTCATCGTGCGGTCGGGGGTCCTGACCTCGGTCCATGCGTTTGCGACCGATCCGCAGCGGGGGATGTTCATTCTGGCGATCCTGGCGGTGTTTATCGGCGGTGCCATGGCGCTGTTTGCGGTGCGGGCGGGGGCGCTGGAGGCGAAGGGGGTCTTTGCGGCGGTCAGTCGGGAATCGGCGTTGGTGCTGAATAACCTGCTGCTGACCGTGGCGGCGTTCGTGGTGTTCATTGGCACGATCTGGCCTTTGGTGGCCGAGATTGTCTGGGGCCGGGCGCTGAGCGTGGGGGCGCCGTTCTTCGATGCGGCCTTCACGCCGTTCATGGTGGTTCTGGCGCTGGTGCTGCCGATAGGCTCGGCGATGCCGTGGAAGCGGGCGGAGCTGGGGCGGGTGGTGCGGCCGTTTCGGGCGGCGTTTGCGCTGTCGGTGGCGCTGATGCTGCTGGTCTATGCGCTGCAAACCGGGCGGTCGGCCTTGGGGCCGGTGGGCGTGGGGTTAAGCGCCTGGGTCGTGATTGGCGCAGGCATGGATGTGTGGATGCGAACCGGGCGCGGGGCCATTGGCGGGCGGTTCGGTCGGTTGATGCGGTTGCCCAGGGCAGACTGGGGCCGGGCGGTGGCGCATGCGGGCCTGGGCATCACCATGTTCGGGATTGCGTCGATGACGGCTTGGGTGACTGAGGATATCCGTGTGGTGAAGGACGGCGAAACCTATGCCTTGGGTCCCTATGAGGTGACGCTGGTGGGGGTGGGTGAGGTCGAGGGGCCGAACTACACCGCCCTGCGCGCCGATTTGCAAGTGAAGCGCGACGGGGTCGAGGTGGCGCGGCTGTACCCTGAGAAGCGCGATTATCCGGTGGCGGGCATGGGCACGACGGAAGCCGCGATCCGGCAAGGGGTGGCGGATGATCTTTATCTGGTGATTGGTGATCCGCAGGAGGGAGGCGGTTGGGCGGTGCGCAGCTATATCAAGCCCTTTGCCAACTGGCTGTGGGGTGGAGTGCTGATCATGTCGCTGGGTGGGTTCCTGAGCCTGTCGGACCGGCGGTACCGCGTGGCGGCTGCGGCGGCGCGGCGCGGGGTTGGGGTGCCTGCGGAATGAGGGGGCTTTTCAGGGACAGCCCTCTCACCCCGGCCCTCTCCCACAAGGGGAGAGGGAGGCGCTTGGCGGTCGCGTTGGCGCTGGTGCTGCTGGCGACACCGACACTGGCCGTGCGGCCGGATGAGATGCTGGCGAACCCGGCCCTTGAGGCACGGGCGCGGGAGTTGAGCCAGGGCTTGCGCTGTCTGGTGTGCCGGAACGAAAACATTGACGATTCGGACGCGGGCCTTGCGCGTGACCTGCGGCTGTTGGTGCGGGAACGGCTGGTGGCGGGTGACAGCGATGAGGCGGCGATGGCGTTCATCGTGGACCGCTATGGCGAGTATGTGCTTTTGTCGCCCACCTTGAGCGGGTCCAACCTGCTGCTGTGGCTGGCAGGGCCCTTGATGTTGCTTGGTGGTGGGGTGATCGCTTGGGTGACGGTGCGCCAGCGCGCGGGCCAGCCTGAAGTGGCACCGCTGAGTGCCGAGGATCAGGCGCGACTGGCAGAGATGGGCCGTGATGGCGTTTGAGACGATCTTGTACGACGTGACGGATGGCGTTGCGGTGATCACGCTGAACCGGCCTGCGGTGATGAACGCTTTGTCATCTGTGATGCGGGCCGAGATGCTGGCGGCGGTGCGTCTCGCTGAGGCGGGGGCGCGGGTGCTGGTGTTGACCGGGGCGGGGCGGGCGTTCTGTTCGGGGCAGGATCTGGCGGATGTGGATATCGCAACGGTCGATCTGGAGGCGGTGCTGCGGGATCAGTATGAGCCGCTGCTGACGGCGATTGCTGGTTCCCCGCTGCCTGTGATCGCGGCGGTGAACGGGGCGGCGGCGGGGGCCGGGGCTGGGCTGGCGCTGGCCTGCGATGTGGTGATCGCGGCGGAAAGTGCGAGTTTCATTCAGGCCTTTACCCGGATCGGGTTGGTGCCGGATGCGGGCGGGTCCTATTGGTTGCCGCGTCAAGTGGGGCTGGCGCGGGCGATGGGAGCGATGCTGTTTGCCGAAAAGGTTAACGCGCGGCAGGCGGCGGATTGGGGCATGATCTGGGAGGCGGTGCCGGATGCGGGCTTTGCCGCGCATTGGCAGGGCCGGGCGCGGGCTTTGGCCGCTGGGCCGTCGCTGGCTTACAGGGGTGTCAAGCAGGCGCTGCGGGCGAGTTTTGACAATGATTTCGCCGGGCAACTGGCGCTGGAGGCGCGGTTGCAGGGGGACTGCGGCAAGTCGCAGGATTTCCGCGAAGGGGTTGCGGCGTTTCTGGAGAAGCGCCCGGCGAAGTTCACCGGGCGTTAGGGGTCACGCGCCGCGCGACAGGGCGGCCACGCCGGTGCGGGCAATCTCACGCAGGCCAAGCGGGCGCATTAGGTCGGCGAAGGCGTCGATCTTTTCCGGCGTGCCGGTCATTTCGAAGACAAAGCTTTCCAGCGTTGAATCGACCACATTGGCCCGGAAAATCTCGGCCAGACGCAGCGCCTCGATCCGGGCCTCGCCTTTGCCGGCAACCTTGAACAGCGCCAACTCGCGTTGCACGGCGGGGCCTTCGGCGGTCAGGTCGTGAACCTCATACACCACAACCATCCGCTCCAACTGGGCGCGGATTTGCGTGATCACGGCAGGGGTGCCGCGCGTCACCACAGTGATGCGGCTGAGGTGGCTGGCGTGGTCGGTTTCGGCCACGGTCAGG
>CAMDHB010000257.1 GCA_945897655.1 Pseudorhodobacter antarcticus | reverse complement strand
CGCCAAAGATCAGCGACCGGTGCGAAATCGACTTGTCGCCCGGCACAAGGGCCGTGCCGGTCAGCGGCCCGGATTTATGGGCGGTCATCGGAATGGCAGTGCCGTGGCCTGACATGGGGTAACTCCTTTTTAGGTCGGCGCGTGATAACGCATGCTCTGCCCGTGGTCCAACCCCTTTCCGCTTGAACTCGGGCTTCGACCCTTGTATCCACCGCCGTCCTGTCTAAAATGACGCCACAAGACCAATCCCTTGGAGTTTGCCCCATGTCCTGGACCGATGAGCGCGTCGAGACGCTCAAAAAGATGTGGGCCGAAGGCCAATCCGCCAGCCAGATCGCCAAGGAACTGGGTGCCGTGACCCGCAATGCCGTGATCGGCAAAGTGCACCGTCTGGGCCTGTCCAACCGCGCCGGCCCCGGCGGCAAGGATGACGAGGATGAGGCAGATCTGCCCGTCGAACCCATCGTCGAAGCGCTCCCCGTGGTCGAGCCCGAGCCTGTGGTCGTAGCCGAGCCCGCTCCGCGCGTCGCCCCTGCGCCCGTCGAACGTCCGGCACCCGCCGCTGCTGCTGCACCACCGCCGCCGCAACCCACGGTTCAGGCCCCGATCCTGCCCATTCCGCTGCGCAAGGCGATCATCCCCGCAGGCCAGCCCCTGCCGCCACAACCCTCTGCCAATGAGATCAGCCCCGAAGCGCTGGCCTCCGTGCGCGAAGTGGAAAAGCGGGCCAAGAAGCTGTCCTTGATGGAACTGACCGAACGCACCTGCAAATGGCCCATCGGCGACCCCGCGACCGAGGATTTCTGGTTCTGCGGCCTGCCCTCCGTCGCCGGCAAACCATACTGCGAGGCGCATGTCGGCGTGGCCTTCCAACCGATGTCCGCCCGCCGCGACCGCCGGCGCTGACCCCAATGACCCCGCGTGCGCCCCTGCTCTTGGCCCTTAGCCTTGCTGCGGGGCCCGCGCTGGCCGCGCCGCCTGATGGCTACCGGCTGGTCTGGTCAGATGAGTTCAACATCGACGGCCTGCCCGACCCCAGCAAATGGGTCTATGACACCGAAGCCAACGCAACCGGCTGGTATAACAACGAAAAGCAATACTACGCCGTCGCCAACCCCGCCAATTCCGTGCAATCGGGCGGCATGCTCCACATCACCGCCCGCTACGAACGCCTGTCAGACGCGCCCGATTACGGCGGCCAGGATTACAGCTCCGCCCGCCTGATCACCAAAGACCGCGCCTCCTGGACCTATGGCTATTTCGAGGCCAGCGCCCGCCTGCCCTGCGGCCAGGGCGCCTGGCCCGCCATATGGATGCTGGGCGATTCCCCCCAGCCCTGGCCCAAGCGGGGTGAGATGGACATCATGGAACATATCAACGCCGATGGGGCCGTGCACGGCACCCTGCACAGCCAGGCCACCCGTGGCACCCCAGGCAACGGCGGCCGCATTCCGGTCAAGGACTTGTGCGAGACGTTCCATCTCTACCAAATGCTCTGGACGCCCGACCGCATCACGATCAGCGTCGACGACATGCCCTATTTCCGGTTCAAGAACCCCGGCACCGGACCCGATGCCTGGCCCTTTGACGGGCCGTTCTTTCTGCTCTTGAACCTCGCCGTCGGTGGCAACTGGCCCGGCCCGGTCGATGACAGCATCTTTCCCATCACCTTCAGCCTGGACTTTGTCCGCGTCTACCAGAAGTAACCGCCAAAGCCCGCGTTAACCATTTGTTAACACTTCCCTGCGACCAGTGATCCTGCATTGGTCCTGCAGCCCTTTCCCACTCCTTGCCTGCCGGAAAGTGCACTCGGGCCAAAGGGGGCAGAAACCGGAATGCCAAGAACCGAGAATAACAACGTCACCATCCTCGGCTCAGGCCCGCAAACCATCGTCATGGCCCATGGCTTTGGCTGCGACCAGAACATGTGGCGCTTTCTGACCCCCTATTTCGTGCCGGATCACCGCGTTGTCCTGTTCGATTATACCGGCTGCGGCAAGGCGGCCACGACCCGCTTCAACGTCCAGAAATACAGCACCCTTGATGGCTATGCCCAGGACCTGCTGGATGTCTGCGCCGACCTTGACCTGCGCGACGCCATCCTCGTCAGCCATTCCGTCAGCACCATGATCGGCCTCGTCGCGGGCCTGCAGGACCCCTCCCGATTTCACAGCATGGCCATGGTCTGCCCCTCGCCCTGCCTGATGAACCAGCCGCCCGACTATCACGGCGGCTTTGACCGCGCCGATCTGGAAGAATTGCTGGCCATGATGGACCAGAACTATATCGGCTGGGCCAATTACCTTGGCCCCGTCGTCACCGGCCTGCCCAATGGAACCGACCTTGCTGCCGAACTGTCAGGCTCCTTCTGCTCGACTGACCCGATCATTGCCAAAACCTTCGCCCGCGCCGCCTTCATGGCCGACCTGCGCCACCTTCTGCCAAGGGCCCGCCACCCCACCCTCCTCTTGCAAAGCGCCACCGACGCCCTCGCCTCTCAGGCTGTTGGCGAATACACCCACGCCCATCTACCCGACAGCCAGCTTGCCGTGGTCGATGCCACCGGCCACTGCCTGCACATGACCCACCCGGCCGAGGTGGCGCGCCTGATTCGCGCCTTCATGGCGGCACGACCATGATCCCCCCGCTCGACATGCTGCCCGGCGGCGTGCTGGTCACGACGCTGGGGCGCGAAGTGCGCTTTGCCAACGCCTTTTTCCGCACCGATCTGGGCTTGGATGACACAGCCCTCGTCGGCGCCCAGATCGAAACGCTGCTGACCCCCGCCTCTCGCGTGTTCTATGACACCTACTTGCACCCCCTCTTGCTGAATGAAGGGCGCTGTGACGAAGTGCAGTTCAACCTGATCTCAGGCTCGGGGACGCCTGTGCCGGTTGTGGCTTGCCTGCGCCGCGCCGATGCGCCCGAAACCCTGGTGTTCTGGTGCATCATGCGCGCCGACAACCGCAACAAGATGTACGAGGAACTGGTCAAGGCGCAGGAAGACGTGAACTCTCACGCCCGCCGCATGCAGGACCTTGCCGCCACCGATTCCCTGACAGGCATGCCCAATCGGCGCGAGTTTGAACGCCAGGCCCGCCGCGACCTGCGCAGCGCCGACAGGGCGGGGCACTCCATCGCCCTGCTGATGATCGACATCGACCATTTCAAGTCCTTCAATGACAATCACGGCCATGCGGCAGGGGACGAGGTGCTGCGCCGCTTTGGCGCCACCTTGATGGCCGTCTCACGCAAGGGCGAAACCGTGGCCCGTCTGGGAGGAGAGGAATTTGCCTGCTGCCTGTACGACGCCGATCAGGCCGGTGCCGCCGCCTTTGCCCGCCGCGTGCATGACAGCCTGCGCGCCCTTGTCGTTGAACAGCGCTCTGTCACAGTCAGCATTGGCATCACCATCCGCCCCGCCGGCGGCACCCGCGATCTGGTCGCCCTGCTAAAACTGGCCGATGTCGCCCTCTATGCCGCCAAATCCGCTGGCCGCAACTGCACCATGCACCACAGCGACACCGGCCCCACCCCTTGCACTTGACCTAACCCCGCTCAAGCCCGCTCTGGCACCGGGGCAACCTGCGCCTTTGGCTTCACCAACGACAGCCCCACCAGCATCACCGCCAGCGCCAGCCAGATCCATTGCGAAAACCGCTCGCCCAGCATCAGCATGGACCAGCACAAGCCCGATGCCGTGACGATGTAAGATGTCTGCGTGGCAAACACCGCCCCCGCCCGCGCGGCAAGCCCGACATAGGTGGTGTACAGCATCGCATGCAGCACCGATGACAGCAGCAGCGCCCCCTCCGCCCGCCCCCAGGGCTCCATCGGGTCCACCCACTGCCCCGTGACAAAGACCATGGGCGTACACAGGATCAACCCCACCAGCGACGCCCCGAACATCGCCTGCACCGGATCCATCCCCGCCATGCCAAAGCGGCTGACAAAGGTGCCCTCCATCGCGTAAAACAGTGGTCCCAGCATCGCCAAGGGCAAGAAGGCCGCCATCCCCGCCTCGGGCAGGCTGGCCCTTGGCAGCGCGATCAGCGCCACCCCCACCAGCCCCAGCATCAACCCCGCCATGCGCTTCACGTCAAACCGGTCAATCCCCAGCGCCAGCGCCATCGGAAAGGCCAGCAGCGGCACGGTCGAAATGATGATTGACATGATCCCCGCCGGCAGCCGCGCAACCGAGACATAAAAGGTATAGTTCGGGATCAGCGTGCCCAACAGCGCCACCACCAGATAAAACACCAGCGCCCGCCGCGTCATCGGCAACCCGCGCCCCCGCAGCAAGGTGATCGCCCCCAGAAACACCGTGCAAATCACCAACTGCCAGAAGATCAGCGCAAACGCCCCATGCCCGGTCGATGCGGCAATCTTGCCCAAAGGCTGCGTTGACCCCCAGCCTACGCCCAGCACCACCAACAGCGCCACATTCCTTGCCTGCGTCACACCCAATCCCCTTGCCTTGCCCGATGTCCTTGCCACCATGCGGCCTGACTTGGCGCGTCCCTTTCCGACAAAGCCCAACCTTTCCCGCCTCTTACCCTCCGATTTTTCGCAGAAAAATAGCGCCGGGCCTTGCGGGCAAAACCCTAAGGTCAGGTTAATGGAATTCTAAAAAAATCACATTTTCAATAGCTTGCAAAGGTTCGCGCGCGTGGGATGCTCTCTCACGGCCCCGCCTGCTGCAACCGCCCACCCTGCCGCACCATCACCACCCGCAGGGCGCGACCCGTCTTGTCATCCGTCTCGACATAGACCCCGCTCAAGGTGGCCTCCCCCCCCGCAGGTTCAAACCGGGCCGAATTCATGCCCGTGATGAACCGCCTCAGCGGCTCCAACTTCTCCATCCCGATGACAGAATCATAATCCCCACACATCCCCGCATCCGTCAGATAGGCCGTCCCCTTGTTCAGGATCATCGCATCTCCGGTCGGCACATGCGTATGCGTGCCCACCACCAACGACGCCTGCCCATCACACCAATGCCCCATCGCCATCTTCTCCGATGTCGCCTCGGCATGTATTTCCACAATCGTCGCCTGCACAGACCCACCCAAAGGATGCGTCTTCAATATCCCCTCAACCGCGCTGAAAGGATCATCAAACGGCCGCTTCATGAACACCTGCCCCAAGGCCTGTACCACCAACACCCGCCGCCCTTGCGTGGCCGTGAACACCCGC
>CAMDHB010000256.1 GCA_945897655.1 Pseudorhodobacter antarcticus | reverse complement strand
GAGGGTTGGGCGCTGCCCGAGCCTGTGCCCTTGCAACCCGTGCCGCCACGCGGGGAGGGGCCGTTGGTCGTGGTGCTGGACCCCGGGCATGGTGGGATTGATCCGGGCGCCGAGCGGGACGGTGCCAGTGAGGCCAAGCTGATGATGATCTTTGCCCGTACGTTGAAAGAGGTGTTGTTGCGCGACGGTGGGTTTGAGGTGGTGCTGACGCGGGAGGAGGATGTGTTTGTTCCGCTGGAGGCGCGTATTTCGATTGCGCATCAGGCGGGGGCGCAGGTTTTCGTCTCATTACACGCCGATGCCTTGGCCGAGGGCGAGGCGGTGGGGGCGACGGTGTACACCCTGGCCGAGGAGGCGAATGACAAGGCGAGCGAGACGTTGGCCGAGCGGCACAACCGGGACGATCTGCTGGCGGGGATCGATCTGAGCCAGCAGGATGATCTGGTGGTGCAAGTTCTGATGGACATGGCGCGGACCGAGACCAAGCCGCGTACGGAACGGCTGGCCGACAGTCTGGTTGAGGCGATCCAGGCGGCGGGCATCAAGATGCACCGCAGGCCCCGGCAGGAGGGGGCGTTTTCGGTCCTGAAATCGCCCGACATTCCGGCGGTGTTGCTGGAGTTGGGGTTCCTGTCCTCGGCCGGGGATCTGGAGCGGTTGACGGACAGCGCATGGCGGCAGTCGATGGCGCTTGCGATCCGCGATGGGTTGAAGGCCTGGGCGGTGGATGACGCGGCGCGCGCCGCACTGCCCTGACGCATTGGGCGGCCAAGCGCCGCTGGTCACGCCATCGTTTTGACCTTTGTCGCAAGGCCCGTGTATAAGGCGGGCAGATGTGCGGGGTTATCGGGCGTGCTTAGGTTCATCGGGTCGTTTTTCGGTGCCATCTTTACGATGGTCACGATGGGTCTGCTGTTTGCGGCCCTGACCATTGGCGGCATTTTCTATATGTATTCCACAGACTTGCCCAGCCATGAGTCCCTTGCCACCTATGCCCCGCCGACCATCAGCCGAATCTATTCGGCCGAAGGCAAGATCATGGACGAATTCGCCACCGAACGGCGCCTGTTCGTGCCGATCGAGGATATCCCGCAGATGGTGAAGGATGCCTTCGTTTCGGCCGAGGACAAGCATTTTTACAGCCATGCAGGCTATGATGTGATGGGCATGGTGGCAGCCTTTCGCGATGCCATTCTGTCGCGGGGCAAGAATGTGCGCGGGGCATCGACCATCACGCAGCAGGTCATGAAGAACTTCCTGCTGTCGGGCACCCGGTCAGCAGAACGCAAGATCAAGGAGATCATTCTGGCCAGCCGTCTGGAAGAGACGCTGAGCAAGGACAAGATCCTGGAGTTGTATCTGAACGAAATTTTCCTTGGGCAGAATTCCTATGGCGTTGCGGCGGCAGCGCAGACCTATTTCAACAAACCCCTGTCAGAGCTTGCCCCGCATGAGGCCGCGATGCTGGCGGCGATGCCGCAGGCTCCGGGCGAATACCATCCGGTTCGCGCCAAGGAGCGTGTGACGGAGCGGCGCAACTATGTGCTGCGCGAGATGTGGCAGAACGGCTATATCGACGAAGCGACCTATCTGGCGGAAAAGGAACTGCCGCTGAAATCGGTGCAGAACGGCGATTTTCCGGCCTATCGCAACATCTTGCCGCCGCGCGATTACTTCACCGATGAGATCCGCCGTCAACTGTCGGGCAGCTTTGGCGAAGAGGAGTTCTTTTCGGGCGGCTTGACGATCCGTGCGACGCAGGATCCGGAGTTGCAGCAACTGGCTGCCACCGCGCTGCGCGAGGGGTTGGAGAAGTATGACCGCGATCAAGGCGTGTGGCGCGGCACGGGGCAGGTGTTGACGCCTGAACTGATGGGCAATTGGCGCGATGCGCTGTCGGATTTGCAGGGCCTGCCGCGCGATGTGGAAGGTTGGCATGTGGCTGTGGTGCTGGAACTGGGTGATGAGACGGCCACCCTGGGCATCGAAGGGATCGAGGATGGGGTCGACACCACCCTGCCCGCCAAGGATGTGACCTGGGCCCGCAAGCGCAACCCCGATGGCAGTTTGGGCCGGGAGGCCCGGGTGCCCGGCGATCTGGTGGCGGTGGGCGATGTGGTGATGGTGCGGGCCATCACCAATGACGAGGACGGATCCTTTGTTCGCTGGTCGCTGCGGCAGGTGCCCGAGGTGCAGGGCGGTTTCATGGCGATGGACGTGAACACGGGCCGAGTGATCGCCATGCAGGGCGGGTTCAGCTATCAGGATTCGGTGTTCAACCGGGCCACACAGGCGTTGCGGCAGCCCGGGTCCAGTTTCAAGCCGTTCGTTTATGCGGCGGCGCTGGATTCAGGGTTTACCCCGGCCTCGATCATCATCGATGCGCCGATCGAGATTGATACGCCACAGGGCCTGTGGACGCCGAAGAATTCGTCGGGCAAGTTCTATGGCCCCACGCCCATGCGCACGGGCATCGAGCAGAGCCGGAACCTGATGACGATCCGCATTGCGCAAGAGGTCAGCATGCAGACCGTGGGCGGCTATGCCGAGCGGTTTGGCGTTTATGACCAATTGCAGCCGGTGCTGGCGAACTCGCTTGGGGCGCAGGAGACGACGCTGTTCAAGATGGTTGCGGCCTATTCCATGTTCGCCAATGGCGGCGAGCGGGTGGAGCCCACGCTGGTTGACCGGGTGCAGGACCGCTATGGCAAGACGATCTACCGCCATGACACGCGGATCTGCGCCGATTGCGGCGACGACAGTCTGCCCCCTGGTGCGGGCGTGACGCTGGTCAGCAACCGCGAGCGGGTGATGAATGCGATCACGGCCTATCAGCTGACCTCGATGTTGCAGGGGGCCATTCTGCGGGGGTCAGGGTCGGGCGTGAATTTGCCGGTTCCAGTGGCGGGCAAGACGGGTACGACCAACGATGCCAAGGATGTGTGGTTTGTGGGCTTTACCAGCAATATCGCGGCAGGCTGCTACATGGGCTTTGACACGCCCCGCACGCTGGGACCCGGGGCCTTTGGCGGAACGCTGTGCGTGCCGATCTTTCAGGCCTTCATGTCCGAGGCGGTCAAGCGGTTTGGCGGGACCGAGTTCAAGGTGCCGCCGGGCGGGCGTTTCATCAACATCGACCGTTATACCGGCGCGCAACTGCCGCCCGATGCGAGCGGTGAAAATGTTCAGGCCGAATACTTCCGTGATGGCGAAGAGCCGATCTTTGGCTTGGGGGCGCTGGTCGATGGCGGGTTCGGCATGGGGCAGGATCTGCCGTTGTTCGCGACGGGCGAAAGCGAGTTGGTCGATATGGACACTGTGACAACCTCGGACGGATCGACCAAGTCGGTGCCAAAGAAGGCGACCTTCGGGACGCTGTCATCGGGCGGGTTGTACTGATCTGCGGCAGGGTGGGCAGATGGCCCATCCTACTTGTCGTTCGGGCCTGATGCGGATACATCGGGCGGCTGAAACAGGAAGGATATCCACCATGCGCGCCGAAACGCAGAACCATGTCGATGCGATTGCCAAATCGTTGAAACTGCTGGGACAGCGCATGGATATCACCACGGCCCCCCACCGGCTGGAAGAATTCAACGCCCATCTGGAAGCGCCCGATCTGTGGAATGACCCGGCCAAGGCGCAAGGCCTGATGCGGGAACGGCAGGGGCTTCTGGATGCCTTGTCGACCTATCAGCTGATCCAAAGCGGCCTGAACGACAATGTCGAGTTGATCGAGATGGGCGAGGCGGAGGGCGATGCCGAGATCGTGGGCGAGGCGGAGGCGGCGTTGAAGGCTTTGGTCGATCTGGCGGCGGCCAAGGAGTTGGACGCGTTGCTGGATGGCGAAGCTGACAGCAATGACACATTCCTGGAGATCAACGCGGGCGCCGGGGGCACGGAAAGCTGTGATTGGGCCAGCATGCTGGCGCGGATGTATGTGCGCTGGGCGGAAAAGAAGGGCTACACGGTCGAGTTGCAGTCTGAAACCGCGGGCGAAGAGGCGGGGATCCGCTCGGTCGCCTACAAGATTTCGGGGCACAATGCCTATGGCTGGCTCAAGTCGGAATCGGGGGTGCACCGGTTGGTGCGGATCAGCCCTTACGACTCGGCGGCGCGGCGGCACACGTCGTTTTCATCGGTCTGGGTTTACCCGGTGGTGGATGACAACATCGAGATTGATGTGCAGGACAAGGACATCCGGATCGACACCTACCGCTCCTCGGGCGCGGGTGGTCAGCACGTCAACAAGACTGACTCGGCGGTGCGGATCACGCACTTCCCCTCAGGCATCGTGGTGACGTCGTCGGAGAAGTCGCAGCACCAGAACCGTGACATCGCCATGAAGGCGCTGAAGTCGCGGCTGTATCAGATGGAGTTGGACAAGCGGAACGCGGCCACGCTGGAGGCGCATGAGAGCAAGGGTGAGGCAGGTTGGGGCAACCAGATCCGGTCTTATGTTTTGCAGCCCTATCAGATGGTCAAGGATCTGCGGACCAGCGTCGAGACAAGCGATACCGGCGGCGTGCTGGACGGTGATCTGGACCGCTTCATGGCAGCGACGCTGGCGATGGATGTGGCGGGCAAGAGCCGGGCCGAGGCCAATTCCGAGGCGTGAGTTTTCGTTTGGGAAAACCGGGCGGATGGGTCTAGTTTGACGGCAAGGGCAGTCAGGGAGGATCCGGGTCATGGTGGATTTGGCTGAGACCCCGTCAATCGAGATCATGCGGGCGGATGGCAGTGATCTGGTTGCAGCCTTGCGGGCGGGGTGGCGGGACCTGAGGGCGGCACCGATCTATGGCATCCTGTTTTCGCTGGTCTATGTGATCGGCGGCTGGTTGATCGTGGCGGTCGGGGTGAGTGGGATGGTCTGGGTGATCATCCCGGCCTCGGTTGGCTTTCCCATTCTCGGGCCGTTCATTGCCTGCGGGTTTTATGAGGTGAGCCGGCGGTTGGAGCGGGGGCAGGCGCTGGTGGCGTCGGAGATTATCGGGGTGATCTGGAGCGAGAGGAACCGGCAGATCCCGATGATGTCGGCGGTGATCGTGGTGTTCTTTCTGTTCTGGAATTTCCTGAGCCACATGATCTTCGCGCTGTTTCTGGGGACCGCGACGCTGACGAATGTCAGCACCTCGGCTGAGGTTTTCTTGACCGGGTCGGGGCTGATGATGCTGGGGTTTGGCACGGCGGTGGGGGCGGTGTTTTCGGGGGTGTTG
>CAMDHB010000255.1 GCA_945897655.1 Pseudorhodobacter antarcticus | reverse complement strand
GGGCGCCCACAACCACCACATTCGCCATTGCGCACCCTCTGCTTGGTCAAACCCGGACCCGTATAGGGCCAAGCGCGCCCAAGCGAAACCTCCGAATTCGCGCCCCAAATTTCTTCGAAGAAATTTGCAAAACTTTTCGAAAAGTTTTGGCTCCCGCCCGACGACCAAGCCCTCACCCACAGCGCCGCGGCAACCGCGCCAGACGCTCGGCCACCAGTGCCTGCATCCGCCACAGATAGGCATCCTTGATGCCCATCACCTGCAGATGGGTCACCGTGTTGTGCAGATACTCGGCCATTGACCCCCACATTCCCACGGCACTGGCCAGACGGTCCGCCACCTCGGCCTCGCACAACTGCCCGCAGTAGCCCTCGAATGCCTTTCTGGTCACAAAGGCAATCGCCCTCACCTCGCCCTGCGGCGTCTGTGCCCTCACCCAGGCGGGCGGCACCGGCGGCTCATGGCGCAGCAAATCCTCCAGCGCCGCATCGCGGCCGTCCGAGTCCATCCGCAGCACCATGCCCCGGCATTGGCCACCCCGGTCCAGCGACAGCATCACCCCCGGCGCCCCCGGGTTGCCGCGATAGCGGGTGTCGGGCCCCAGACAGAATTTGCGATGCCAGCCCCGCACCTGCGCCGCCCGCTCCTCCACCACCGCAAAGCGCCGCTTCCACAGGATCGAGCCGAAGGCAAAGACCCACAACTGCCCATCCTGCGGCACCTGCGCCGTCACCGCCCGCACAGTTGCAGGGTACCAGGCATCGGGCACCTCGGCCCGCGCCATTGGCCCCGGATCCTCCACCTGCCGTGGCAGACGGGCAACCAGTTCAGGCGTCAGGGCAAGCGGCGACATGGCACTATCCTTGGGGGCAGGCCCCGTGATCGACACCGCGCTGCTAACACAACCCCCTTGCCTGCGATACCGGCTCTGACGCACAGTCGCCGTGACCCCACGCGCATCGGAGACGGCGTATGATCTATTACCTGACCCTTGGCACCAACAACCTGGCCCGCTCGGGCGCGTTTTATGACGCTGTCTTGGCCACCCTCGGCCACAGCCGCATCCTGACCGCTGACACCGACCTCGGCTACGGCAAACCCGGCGACGCCAGCCCCACCCTCTACCTTGTCACGCCGTTTGACGGGGCCGCCGCCACCCGGGGCAATGGCACCATGCTGGCCTTGACCGCCACCACCCGCGCCGCCGTGCACGATTTCTACACCACCGCCCTGTCCAATGGCGGCACCGACGAAGGCGCCCCCGGCCTGCGCTATTCTGCGAATTTCTATTCCTGCTACGTCCGCGATCCTGATGGTAACAAACTGTCCGCCGTTTGCACCCTGCCCCCGCAGGATTGAGTGGTTGAGAATTGCCGGCGCTGACCCTATAACTTCAGCGCCAAGGATCGCGACAGGAGATGAGAATGGCGGTTTTCGTGCGTTGGCTTGGGGCCTTTCTGCTCCTCGCCGCAACCTTCAATCCGACCGAATGGAACTATGTCAAATGGTCCATCGCCAACGGCACCACCCAACTGCCGCTGACCCTGTTTCTGGGCCTTTTGCTGGGAATAGGCTTTCTCATCTGCATCTTGGCCACCCTGCGCTCGATCGGGGCCTTTGGCATGCTGCTGGTCGCCGCCCTCTTCGGATCGGGTCTTTGGGTCCTTTACTCCTGGGGCTTGCTCTCCTTGCAAAACTCCACCGTCAATACCTGGCTTGGCCTCCTTGCCCTGTCGCTGATCCTCGGGATCGGCCTGTCCTGGGGCATCTTGCAGCGCCGCCTGTCTGGTCAGGTCACGGTCGATGATGATGAGGGTATTTGACCTTTTGACGCCTCATCTTGTCCGCTTGGGCGATCTTGCAGGTTGATCTGATCCCGTGGCCCTTGCAAGGCCGCGGCCTTCCGCCTAGATAGGCGCGTCACCTCAAAGGGCCGCACATGGAAAACGTCATCCTTGCCATCCACCTCATTCTGGCCCTTCTGCTGATCGGGGTGGTGCTCTTGCAACGCTCCGAGGGTGGCGGTCTGGGCATGGGCGGTGGTGGTGGCGGTGGTGCCGTATCGGGCCGCGCGGCCGCAACCGCACTGGGCAAGATCACCTGGGTCTTTGCGGGCCTCTTCATCGCAACCTCGATCACGCTGACGATCCTTGCCGCCGCGGACAGCGCGTCCAACTCGGTCATCGACCAGATCGGCGGCACCGCACCCACCGAACTGCCCGCGGTAGACCCAGCCACCCCCCTGACCGCCCTGCCCCCGGCAGACGCTCCCGCAGCGCCCCCACCCGCCGACGCCCCGGCCGAGCCGCCCAAGGCCGGAAACTAACCCGCCCTTCCCACAATAAGTTGTTAATCCGCCGGGATCACAGACCGCATATAGCGGCCTTGGTTGTGCATTGGGCCAACCTTCGCTATATCTCAAATCCCGTGATGCAGCGATTCTTTACCCCCGAATCGTCGCCCTGAAACCAGACACGGAGGCTTCCTTGGCACGCTATATCTTCATCACCGGCGGCGTGGTGTCCTCCCTTGGCAAAGGCCTAGCCTCCGCCGCCCTTGGCGCCCTGTTGCAGGCCCGCGGCTATACCGTGCGCCTCCGCAAACTCGACCCCTACCTGAACGTCGACCCCGGCACGATGTCCCCCTTTGAACATGGTGAGGTGTTCGTCACCGACGACGGCGCCGAAACCGACCTTGACCTTGGCCACTACGAACGTTTTACGGGCGTCCATGCCCGCCAAAGTGACTCTATCTCCTCCGGCCGCATCTATTCCAACGTGCTGGAAAAGGAACGCCGCGGCGACTACCTTGGCAAAACCATCCAAGTTATCCCCCACGTCACCAATGAAATCAAAGACTTCCTGCGCATCGGCCAAGACGAGGTTGACTTCATGCTGTGCGAAATCGGCGGCACGGTGGGCGACATCGAAGGCCTGCCCTTCTTCGAATCCATCCGCCAGTTCATCCACGAACGCCCGCGCGGCCAATCGATCCTGATGCACCTGACGCTCCTCCCCTACCTCGCCGCCTCAGGCGAGTTGAAAACCAAACCCACCCAACACTCGGTCAAGGAACTGCAATCCATCGGCCTTGCGCCTGATGTCCTCGTCTGCCGCTCCGAACACCCGATCCCCGACCGGGAACTCGAAAAGATCGCCCTCTTCTGCAACGTCCGCAAAGAGCATGTCATCCCCGCCTATGACCTGAAAACGATCTACGAAGCCCCCCTCGCCTACCACCGCGCCGGCCTTGACCAGGCCGTGCTCGATGCCTTCGGCATCTCCCCCGCGCCCAAGCCCAACCTGACCCAGTGGGAAGACGTGATGGACCGTCTGAACAACGCCGAGGGCGAGGTCCGCATCGCCGTCGTCGGCAAATACACCCAGCTTGAAGACGCCTATAAATCGATTGCCGAGGCGCTGACCCACGGCGGCATGGCCAACCGCACCCGCGTTGTTGCCAATTGGGTCGACAGTGAAATCTTCGAACGCGAAGACCCCGCCGCCTATCTGGAAAACTTCCACGCCATCCTCGTCCCCGGCGGCTTTGGCGAACGCGGCACCGAAGGCATGATCAAAGCCGCCCAGTTCGCCCGCGAAAAGAAAATCCCCTACCTCGGTATCTGCCTTGGCATGCAGATGGCCGTGATCGAGGCGTCCCGCAACCTCGTCGGCATGACCAACGCCGGGTCTGAGGAGTTTGACCACGAGGCAGGCGCCAAACGCTTCACCCCCGTCGTCTATCACCTGAAAGAATGGGTCCAGGGCAACCACACCGTCACCCGCAAGGCCTTAGACGCCAAAGGCGGCACCATGCGCCTCGGCGCCTACACCGCCCTCCTGAAACCTGGCTCGCACGTGGCCAGCGTCTATCACGCCACCACCATCGAAGAACGCCATCGCCACCGGTACGAGGTCGACCTGCACTACCGCGACCAGCTGGAAGCCAAAGGCCTGATCTTCTCCGGCATGAGCCCCGACGGCAAACTGCCCGAGATTGTCGAGGTCAAGGACCACCCCTGGTTCATCGGGGTGCAATTCCACCCGGAGTTGAAGTCCAAACCGTTTGCGCCACACCCGCTGTTTGCGGATTTTGTCCGGGCGGCAATGGGGGTGGAGCGGTTGGTATGACGATGTTTGTGCCCTTGGGCGCATTGTGTCGCACTTCCCATCAGATCAAGTTTCACGCGTCTGCCCTGGGGAACGACGCATTACCCCCCAGCCTGCCCTTCGACTGGACAATAACCTCATTTTCGGCACTCACGACAGTGTTGCACCCGGAATTCGATCCAAAGTCAGTCCTGACAGAGACCGAGTGTTCGATCGCTTTCTCCGGCGCAGTCCAATGCGACAAGACAGGTCTGATCTTTCACCACGACTTGCCGCCAAGCCTGTTCGAACCCAGTGGCGGGCCGCAACCTTATGACAAAGTGCCCGAGGACCTTGCCAGAACGGGCCCGTTCAACGATGCCCGCGCGAGATTCCTCCATACGTTCGCGCATCTGCAGGGCGTCAAGGCACAGACGGATTGCCCGATCTTTGTGCGCTGGATGAGTTTTGGACATCCTGAGAAAAGGTTTCCTGCCCTCTTTGCCGGCGAGTCCCCTCAGGCGCTTTACACTGCCTTGCTTGGCTTCATGGGCGGTTTGCCGTTCCGCCTGTTGGTTGTGACAACCAAAATCGTGCCCCGTGATGCCGCCAAGCCGCCAGCCCTGATTGTCAGCGACCCCGATCAGTCCAACATAGCGACATGTCTGTTGTATGAATGGCGCGGTTGGAATGGCGATGGCACCGACGACTACCGTGGTGACGAAGAAAGCTGGGGCCAGATGTTGCGCCGGGCAATCGACCACTGGCCACTCACCTGATCTTCTCCGGCATGAGCCCCGACGGCAAACTGCCCGAGATCGTCGAAGTCAAGCATCACCCGTGGTTCATCGGCGTGCAGTTCCATCCGGAACTGAAGTCAAAACCGTTTGCACCGCACCCGCTGTTTGCGGATTTCGTGCGGGCGGCGATGGGGGTGGAGCGGTTGGTTTGAGGGCTGAGCCATCTTGTAATGGGATAGAAACGGTGTAGCGTTCTAGGGTCAGGACCCATTGATCTGCTTGAGGTCGCTTCATCTGCGTGATTCAAGCTCCCGAACTGACGGGGGTGACGATGAGTAATCTTTTCTGGCTGACGGACGCACAGATGGCCCGGCTTCGGCCGTTCTTTCCCAAGAGTCAT
>CAMDHB010000254.1 GCA_945897655.1 Pseudorhodobacter antarcticus | reverse complement strand
GCGGGCATGGAACGAGATTGCCCGCATACACGTCCGGCCCCGCAACCTGCGGGGCCGCGCACATCGAGAGGAGTTCGAACGTGCTTCTTGCCAAAACCGTACCAAATTATCGGACCAAGCCACAGCAGTTGATGATGGCGCTGGGCCTGGGACTGGTCCTGACCATGGGTCAGGTCGCGCCAGGGATGGCGCAAGGGGTGCCGCCCAGCTTTGCCGATCTGGCCGAAAAATTCAGCCCTGCCGTGGTTGACATCACCACATCGTCCATCGTGGCGCAGCCTGCCGATGGGCAGCCGCAAGTCCCGCCGGGATCGCCCTTCGAGAAGTTTTTCAAGGATTTCATGGACGAGAATGGCGGCGGCGACCAAGCCCCGCAGAACCGGCCAGAACGGTCCGAGGCGCTGGGGTCGGGCTATATCATCTCGGCCGATGGCTATATCGTCACGAACAACCACGTGATCGAGGGTGCCGACGAGATCCAGATCGAGATGTTTGGCGCCGACGCCAAGGTCTATACCGCCAAGCTGGTGGGCCGGGATGAAAAGACCGACGTTGCCTTGCTGAAGATCGAAAGCCCCGAACCGCTGCCCTTTGTCAACTTTGGTGACAGCGACAAGATGCGGGTGGGCGACTGGGTCATCGCGATGGGTAACCCGCTGGGGCAGGGCTTCTCGGTCAGCGCGGGCATCGTTTCGGCGCGGGGACGCGAGTTGAACGGCACCTATGACGATTTCCTGCAGACCGATGCGGCCATCAACAAGGGCAACTCGGGCGGGCCGCTGTTCAACATGGACGGCGAAGTGATCGGGATGAACACGGCCATTCTGTCGCCCTCGGGCGGGTCCATCGGGATCGGTTTTTCGATGGCGTCCAACGTGGTCAGCAAAGTGGTGGATCAGCTGAAGGAATTCGGCGAAACGCGGCGCGGCTGGCTGGGTGTGCGCATTCAGGACGTGACGCAGGACGTGGCCAACGCGATGGGTCTGGCCGAGGCCAAGGGCGCGCTGGTCACCGACGTGCCCGATGGTCCGGGCAAGGATGCGGGCATCCTGTCGGGTGATGTGATCATCACCTTCAACGGGGTGGACGTGAAAGACAGCCGTGCGCTGGTCAACTCGGTCGCGGATGCGCCGATTGGCGAGGTGGTGCCGGTTGTGGTGCTGCGGGCCGGGGCAACCGTCAATCTGGATGTGAAGCTGGGCCGTCGTGAAGAGGCCGAAGCCGGTGCAATACCGGCTGTCCAAGACGCTGCACCGGCGGTGCCTGAAAGCACCGACCTTTTGGGGATGACCCTGGTGCCGATGACCGACGACATGGCCGAGGGCTTGGGTCTGTCGGTGGGCGACAAGGGGCTGGTCGTGTCGGCGGTTGATGTGGCGTCCGAGGCCTATGAAAAGGGCCTGCGCGAGGGCAATGTGATCACCGAAGCCGGTCAGCAAACCGTCGCCACAGTGCAAGACATCCAAGACCGTCTGTCCGAGGCCAAGGAGGCAGGGCGCAAGTCGCTGTTGTTGCTGGTGCGCGATGGCGGCAATCCGCGCTTTGTGGCGCTGACGATCCAGTAAGGTCTTAGAAGGATTGGAAATTTGCAGGGCGGCGGGGAAACCTGCCGCCCTTGGTTCATTCAGGCGCGGTGGTGGCCAGACCCAGTTGCCGCGTTGCGGCCAGCGACAGGATCGGGCTATCAAGGCCGCGGTCAGCCTGATAGCGGCGCACGGCCTCGGTCGTGGCGGGGTTCATTTCACCGGTCACGGGCAGGGTATAGTAACCGCGCGCCTTCAGTGCCCGTTGCAGGGTGGCGATGAAGGTCAGGTCCATGTCCTGCGGGCAGGGGGCCGTGAACCAGATGTCACGGCGTTCGTTCAGCACACGCACCCGGGAGACGGAGCGATAGGTCGCGGGGGTTATGACAGTGCCGCTGGCATCGCGAACCTCGGGCGAGACAAGGGTTTGTTCGGTGACGGTCTCAAACATGGCCGGGATCAGGTCATTGGCCCAGCAGGTGCCCTCGGGTCCGGGGGGCGGGCCTGCGCCGTCGGTCTGGATCGCCTCGGATGACAGGTCGGCATCGCCGGGGGCTTTGACGGCGACCCGGGGGCCGCAGGCGGACAGGCAAAGGGCGGCGATCAGCAGGGATGCAAGGGAGCCTTTCATGAGCGTCTGATCCCGCCAAAGCGCCGGTGGTCCGGCCTGATTGGGCGCAACCTTAGCCTGTGGGGGTGGGTTAGGAAACCCCGGCGGACGTGGTGGTGGTTGGCCTTGCCAAATCGTATCAGGGTTGGTCGCCAGCCCGCACGCCCGGTGTTTTGAAGCTGGGTTGCAGCAGGGTGTCCAGAAGGGGCGACAGATCCTCGATATTCTCGGCCACGATGTGGACGACCCCGGCGTCGCGCTGCAACCGCCCGGTGACGCGCAGCAGGCGGCCCGAAATCACGGCACGGCGGAAGCGTTCATAGACATTGGCCCAGACGACGACATTTGCGGTGCCTGTCTCATCCTCCAGCGTCACAAAGATCACGCCCTTGGCAGTGCCGGGGCGTTGGCGGACCAGAACCAGACCCGCCACGCAGACCCGCGCCCCGGCCGAGGGTTCGTTCAGCCGGGCGGCTGGCAGCGCCTTTGGCGGGCGGGGCCAGGTGTTGGGACGGGGGGTGGGGGTTAGCCAGTTTGACATGGAACGAAGATAGAACATCATGCGCTCACTGGCAACAGGGGTGGCAGCCGCCCAAGGCTTGGGGTAAAAGGTTGCCAACAGCGATAAAGGGTTGATGATGGCAAAGATCACTTACGTTCAGCACGGCGGCAAAGAGCATGTGGTTGAGGTTGCGAATGGCCTGACCGTGATGGAGGGCGCACGCGACAACGGCATTCCGGGGATCGAGGCGGATTGCGGTGGCGCCTGCGCCTGTTCGACCTGCCATGTCTATGTGGACCCGGCCTGGGTCGACCGCCTGCCCAAAAAGGATGCGATGGAAATGGACATGCTGGATTTTGCCTGGCACCCCGATCCGGTACGCTCTCGCCTGACGTGCCAGTTGAAGGTCACGCCTGCGCTGGACGGGTTGCGGGTTCAGATGCCCGAAAAGCAGATCTGAGCGGGTTGGCCAATCGGTGACTGTGGCTCGCTTTATCGGTAGGGCAGGATGAAAGCCCTGTGCCCCTAATTCGCCTTGCGGGTGGGCAGAAATGGCAAGGGGGCGACGGGTACGCCATCTTGCAACAGCTTGATCGCCTCATCCGCCCGCGCCTCGCCATAGATTGATCGTTCGGGGGCGTCGCCGTCATGCATGGCACGCGCCTCGGCCACGAAGTTCATGCCGACGTATTCCGAGTTTGCCTCGACCTTGGCGCGCAGGGCGGCGATGGCGGCTTCCTGATCGCTGGCCGGGTCGCGCAGGGCGGCAGCGGCCTTGCGGGCAGGCTGGACGGACGGGGCCATCAGCGATTTTTCGACCTTGGCGCTGCCACAAACTGCACAAGTGACATGCCCTGCCCGCGACAGGGCGTCATAAGCCGCCGAAGACTGGAACCAGCTTTCAAAGCGGTGGTCGGCATCGCAGACAAGGGTATAGCTGATCATCCTGCAGTCTTTACAGAAAAGGTGTGCCGGTGTGGCACAGGTTCATCGGTAACTGGCAAGTTTGAAGAATATGTCAAGCCAAGTCCGGTGGATTTTGCCCCTTGAGCAGGGCGGGTTGTGCGGCAATGGCCTGGAACAGCGAGGCAAGCTCCGGTTCTGCCACCAATTTCGCCGCCTTGCTGGCGTCAAACCAGCTGCGCCGGCGCTCTTTGGCCTCGGGGAAGTTGCGTTTCAGGTCTGAGACCCGCAATGGGAACACGGTCACCGCGCAGCGGATGGTCAGCACGGGGCTGGTCACCTTGTGGTACAGATAGTCGCCCAAAGGCGTGTCACCGACGCGGCCGATCACGCCCGCCTCTTCCCAGGCCTCATTCGCGGCGGCGGCGCTGGGGGCAAGGCCCGGCACCGGCCAGCCCTTCGGGATGACCCAACGGCCGGTATCGCGTGAGGTGATCAGCACAAATTGCAGCGTTTCCTTGCGCAAACGCCAGCACAGGGCCGCAACTTGCTGAGCCAAGGAATCTTCGGCACTTCCACAGGGGGAAGTTTGAATTGTCATGTAAACCGCCTTTGTGGCCTGACCCGTCTGACGCGGGATCTGCTCAGACTTCATCTTCTCACAGTTTGCGTCGGTAGCAATGGGTCATCACAATGAATTCAGGCGCAAAACGGCGAAAATCCGGTTCATGAGGGCGTGTGCATGGCCGCCCGTCTGCAAAACCGGCGCTGCGGCATTGGCAAGACGGTCCTGCGCGGGCCCGTCCAACTGGCGCAGGGTTTCGCCAAGCGTCGCTGCGGTCACTGACAGCGCCCCGCCTGCCGCATCAAGGGCGGCAAAGGGGGCTGCGAAATTCCAGGTGCTGGGGCCGTGCAGCAGGGCGCAGTGGTGGCGGGCGGGCTCCCACGGGGTATGGCCGCCCTTGTCGACCAGCGTGCCGCCGATCAGGCAGATGCCGCAGCGGGCATACCACAGGTCCATCTCGCCCAAGGTGTCGGCCAACAGGACCTGCGCCGTGCCGGGTTCAGCCCCTTCGGACCGACGGGCAAAGCGGACCCCGCGGGCAGCCAGCAGCGCCGCAATCGCCGGGGCGCGCTTGGGGTGGCGGGGGGCCAGGATCAGATGGGTCAGCCCCGATGCGGCAAAGGCGTCCAGCACCAGGGCATCTTCGCCCTCATGGGTCGAGGCGGCCAGCAGCCAGCCTGCACGGGTGGCTCGTGGCTGGATATCAGGGGCCGGCAGGCGCGACACCGCTTCAGCCTTCAGGTCAAAATCGGGCCCCACGGCCCGTGCCGGCAGACCCAGCGCCACCAGATGCGCCCGCGACTGCGGGTCCTGCGCCGAGGCGAAATGCACCGCCCCCAATGCCGTGGCAGCCAGCTTGCCAAAGCGCGCCCAACCACGTGCCGACCGGGCCGACATCCGCGCACCCAGCATCACCACGGGCACCCCTTCCGCGGCACAACGGGCCATGCGCTGCGGCCACAACTCCGCCTCCAGCGAGATCAGGCCAAGGGGTTGCCAGCGGCGCAACAGCCGCCGGGTGGGATACAGGCTGTCCAGCGGGGCCAGCGTCGCCGTCACCTGAGGCACCTGCCAGTCTTGCACCATGCGCCGTCCGGTCACCGTGTTGCTGGTCACCAGCAGGGTCAGGCCCGGATGCGCGGCCAACAGGTCGGCCACCACCCAG
>CAMDHB010000253.1 GCA_945897655.1 Pseudorhodobacter antarcticus | reverse complement strand
CGTCCAGCGCGATCTCGAAGCTGATGCCGGTCTCTGCTGTCACCCGTGCCGCTTCGCTTCTCAGCCAGACTTCGAGGCTGGCCGATGAATGGGCGTCATTGTATCGTATGTTGACCTTGGCCACTGCCCGGGCGGGGATCACGTTGTCGGCCGTGTTGCCGGTGTCGATCGTGGTGATTGCCAGGGTCGTAGGGTCGAAATGCGTGGTTCCTCTGTCCAGTTCATGGCTGGCCAGCCCGTCCAGAAGTCGGACCAGCGCGGTCAATGGGTTCTTCGCGCGGTGAGGATAGGCGGAATGACCCTGAACTCCGGTGGCGGTGATCCGCGCCGAAAGGGCCCCGCGCCGGCCGATCTTGATCATGTCACCCAAGCGCTCGGGGCAGGTCGGCTCGCCCACAAGGCAGACATCCATCCGTTCGCCCGTGGCCTCCATCCAGTCAAGGATGGCGCGTGTACCATCGGCGCCGATGCCTTCTTCGTCGCCGGTGATGGTCAGGATGATCGCATTCTCACCAAGGCTGGCCTGCCGTGCAAAGTCTACCGCTGCCGCGACAAAGGCAGCAACGCCTGTCTTCATATCGGTCGCCCCGCGGCCCCAAAGCTCCCCGTCGACGATCTGCCCACCGAACGGGTCATGTGTCCATGCCGCTGCATCGCCCACCGGCACCACATCGGTATGACCATTGAACCCGAATATGCGCATGGCACCCTTTGGTCCCCAACGAGCGAAGAGGTTGGCAATGCCGTTGCGGTCAACCCGGTGGCATTCAAAGCCGCCAGACGTCAGGAGTTCCTCAAGAAGCTGTAGTGCCCCGCCTTCGGCTGGCGTTACGGTGGGGCAGCGGATCAGCCGTGCTGAAAGTTCTACCGGATCAATCCGGATCATGACCCCTCCCCTGAATAAACGGTTTCCGGGTCAAGCGGCCAGACTGGCCGCCGCACCTTGCGATAGGGTTTACGTGTCAGGTCCGGCGTTGCCAAAGCGCCGCTGTCGCAGACGATGACCTTGCCCGCGATGGGTTCGAAGGCCGCGCGGAAGTGTTGCATGCTCTTCAGCGCCATTACCGATTTTTCCAAAGGCGTGATGCCGAACGCCGCCAGTTGCTGCCGGTCCAGCACCTGTTCAGGCTCGGTCACGACGAGAATATCGATCCCGTCCACCCGAAGCACCGCCGTCGTTCCGTAGGTCCGCTGAAGCCCACCCAACATCGGACCATCGCCTCGAAAGGCGCCGTCCGACAGCTTCATGATCTTTCCCGACAGCCGAAGCGGCCCGCCGCCGAAGCCCGGATCGTTCTTGCCGCCCAAATCGACGGTCACAACCTCACCCTCGCGATGGCGGTGCAACTCCTCGGCCAGTGCGGGGTCAACCATCGGGGCGAAGGCTGCGTTGGTCACTCCGGCATCCAGAAGGGCGCGCAGAAGATTGGTCGCATCGCCATAGGCCCCGGCGCCGGGATTGTCGGCATAATCGGCAATGACCAGCGGGCCCCGGCTCGGATCAAAGCCCTTGGCGATGTGCGCGGCCTCTTCGACGGTCAGGTAATCGTTGCCGCCGATGTGCCGGGCCTCCCAGATGGCAAGGGCATGGGCATCGGCAATTTCAGTCGCACGCACGTCTGCCCCCGGGACCGCGCGGTCAAAGGTGACAAGCACGCTTGGCCCGGCATCGCGGATATCGGCCTCGGCAAAGCCCGCGTTGAGGGAAACAGTCAGGATGCCCGGTTCTTTCTCCTCTGCGCGCGCACGGGCATAGGCCGCAACCATCGGTCCAGTGTCCGAACGGCCTGAGGTCGCCTCCTCCAGCATCGGCGGCGCGCGTCGCAGGGTGGCAGGGCGGGTCTGGCCCGCCATGGCTGCATGAAGCAAGTGCGCGGCCCGGTGCCCGGCAAAGCGAATGTCGACATGCGGATAGGTTTTGTAGCTAACCCATATCTGGGCAAGGTCCACCATCGCCTGCGTGGCATTGGCGTGCAGGTCCAGCGTCACGGCAATCGGAAGGTCCGGGCCAACGATCTGACGCAGGCGACGCAAGAGCTCGCCCTCGCCGTCCTCGCAGAACTCGACCACCTGTGCGCCATGAAGGCCAAGAAGGATGCCGTCAAGCTTGCCCCACTGTGCCCGGGCCGCGTCGCAGATGATCCCCGCAATATGCTCGAAAGCCTCGCGCGAGACCGGGCCAGCGGGGGCTGCGGTGGCGGAAACCGTGTGATTTAGGGTCCAACCAAGCTCTTTGGCCGCAGCACTGAAACCTGCCAGTTCCGTGTTTTCCGCCGACCCGCGCAGATCAATTGCTGCACTTCCCAGGGCAAGCGTGTCGGAGCGGAAATCACGCAGCTCCGTCAATCCCTTCTTGAACGTATTGTTTTCCGTAAAAAATTCGGCAGAGAGAACGGTGTAGGGCATGGCGATCCTTCAGGAAATGCCGGGCGAGGGCGTCATGGCGCTGGCGGGATGCCAAAACCTGTCGTGTGTTTTCGCGCCCTTAGCCACTTGCAGGCCCGTCTTTGCCGACATGGCCAATGAACTGATCGTAAAGTGTGCTGACGCTTTCCATGCGGGCCTCGACTTCTGCGGCGCCAAGGACCTTGAAAACACCGTTTGCAAGAAGGCCAATCAGGCTGCTCATGGCCGATGTCGCATCCCAGAAATGGTTCAGGTCCGTCTGGACGGTCAGGATTTCAGAGACTTTCCCGCGTGCCCAACTGCAATAGGGGTCCGAGATCAGCGTCACCGGGATTCCGCGTGCCTCGGCGGCGAAGGCAAGGTCGTGCGTCAGACGCGAATATCGCCTGCCGTCGAACAGGATGAGGCAGGTCTTTGACGGGTCTGACAGCAGGACTTCGGCAAAATGGCCACCCGCGACATCCACCTGAAACACGCCGGGCCGAAGATATTGCAGGTTGTTTGCCAAGCTTGCGCCATGCCCACGCTCGGCCTGAAACCCGGCAACGAAGACCTTCGGACAATGCGCAAGGCGTTGCACGACACGGTCGAACTCTACCGTGACAGCAAGGGCATAAACCGCTGTCAGGGCAGCGATTTCTTTCTCCAGCGCGACGGACAGTTGCCGGTTGCCCAACAGGCTGCGCTGATGGAATTCCTGCAACTTGTCGCCGATCAGCCATGCCGGCTCGCTCGACCCGGATTTCAGGCTCGCCTTGAGGTCCTTGATGTCGTCATATCCGATGGACCGGCAGAACCGGCTGATCGAGGCCGCACTGACCCCCGCCTTTTCAGCCAGACTTGCGCCGGTCTCGAACGGCAATTCGGCGAGGTTGGCCAGCAGATAGCCCGCGATTCGACGCTCGACCTTGCTTGCCGAATTGGCACTAGCGTTCAGCCGCGCAATCAACTCGGCGGGACGATCTTCAGACCTTTCGCTGACTAGTTCAGGCACAGTTCCACCCCTTTGGAAAGAAAACTGCCAGACAGCGGATGTTCAGTCAATGTTGAAAGGAAGATTTCATGATGCTAGGCTGCGCAGTTGAGAGCATGGCGAACCGCACCATGCGGGAGGTCACTATGTCGCAAAACCCACCGTCTCATCCGTGCAACGCGCCTCTGCGCATTGACGGCGCCGAGATGCGCCTTGTCAGCCTGCCCTTGGTGACGCCGTTCACCATCGCCACAGGCACGATGTATGATAAGACCTTTCCGCTGCTGATTCTGAAGGCCGGCGGGTTGGAAGGGTATGGCGAAGGGGTCATGGACCCCTTGCCCGACTATCTGGACGAATCCATCACCGGCAGCATGGACTTTGTCCGCACCGTCCTGTTGCCCCAGGTCATCGGCAAGAGCTTTGCCAACCCGGCAGAGCTTGAAGCGCTATTGTCCCCCTGGCGTGGTTTCTACATGGCCAAGGCCATGGTCGAGATGGCCTTCTGGGACCTTTGGGCCAAGTCGTTGTCCTTGCCGTTGAAGACGCTTCTGGGCGGCACAAGCGACGCGATCGAGGTTGGCGTCTCGCTGGGGATCACCTCGGTCGAGGAGACCGTAAGGCGCGCGGTTGCGCATCAAGAACTGGGCTACAAACGCATCAAGCTGAAGATCAAGCCGGGCCATGATGTGGATGTTGTTGCTGCCGTGCGCAAGGCGCTGCCGGGCGCTCACCTGACGGTGGATGCCAACACCTCCTATTCGCTGTCCGACACGGGGGTCTTCCGGGCGCTGGATGCCTTCGACCTTGACTATATCGAGCAGCCGCTGGCCTGGGACGACATTCATGACCATGCCAAGCTGCAGTCCCGCATCACCACGCCACTCTGCCTGGACGAGAGCATCCGATCGGTGGCCGATGCGCGAAAGGCGCTGGAAAGCGATGCGGCCCGGGTCATCAACATCAAGGTTGGGCGCGTTGGCGGCCATTTGGAAGCCAAGCGGATCCACGACCTTTGCGCGGCATTCGACGTGCCCGTCTGGTGCGGCGGCATGCTGGAGGCAGGCATCGGACGGGCGCACAACATCCACCTTTCGACGCAACCGAACTTCCGCAAGCCGGGCGACACCTCCAGCTCCAGCCGCTATTTCACCAAGGACATCATCAACGAGGTCCTGACCGCCGAAGATGGCCTGATGCCGGTTCCGCCCGGCCCGGGGATCGGCGTTACGCTGGATTGGGACTTCCTCGCAAAGGTTTCTTCGGGCATCGAGGCCTTTTCAAAATGAGCAAGCCCCTCTCGCAACCCGAAATCCGCGAACTGTCCGGCATGTCCGAATTCCGGCAGGCCGAGACCTTGCAGAATGAGGTCTGGGGCAAGGACGACACTGCCGATCCGGCTGATCTGTTGATGGTGATTCAGGCGGAGGGCGGGCTTTGCGCTGGTGCGTTTCTGGATGGACGTTTGGTCGGCTATGTATTCGGCTTCCCGACCAAGGATTCAGGCGTGCAGCATTCCCATCGCCTGGCGGTTCATCCGGACGCGCGCGGAATGCATCTAGGCTCACGGCTCAAGTGGTATCAGCGCGATTGGTGCATTGAACGTGGCATCGACCTTGTGCGTTGGACCTTCGACCCTCTGCGCGGATTGAATGCCAGCCTGAACATCGGCACGCTCGGCGCCGTCGTCCGCTCCTATTTGCCCGATTATTACGGTGACATGCAGGGCATTAACGCGGGCCTTCCCTCGGACCGGCTGCTTGCGGAATGGCGCTTGGGCAGCGCCCCAGTCATAGCCCGAGCGGCCGGCTTGCCGGCGACGGCCCATGGCACGGTGGTGCAGCGGCTGAAGTTGGCCGAAGGGTCCGACGCGATAATTCAGAGCGATCCC
>CAMDHB010000252.1 GCA_945897655.1 Pseudorhodobacter antarcticus | reverse complement strand
ACCGGGCCCGGTGGAGCGCACGAAGCTGTCCGACAGTTCCCAGTCGGCGATGAAAAGGGTGGCGTTGACGTACAGCATGGCATTTCCAATAGAGAAAGGGTCGCCGGAGTGCGGCGACCCTTCCCGAGTTCCAAGGAGATGGGGCCAGTTAGGCATCATCCAATCGGTGTCTGTTTTGCATGGGGTCTGCCCCTAGAAAACAATCCCTCCGACTGTCCCAACACCACGCTCCAATATCACTCTAGACACTGGATCACCTCCTTTCAAAATGGTTGCCGATAAGAGAAAGGTGACACAGATTTTGTGTTTGTCAAAAGGTATTACGCAACCGGTGCGGTCATTTTGGCGACAATCAGACGGAATGGCAGCAGACCGAAGACAGCTATTGCCAATTTGACACACCAGTCGGCCACGGCCAGCGATACCCAGAACGGGACCTGCGGGCCGATGCCCAAAAGCGCGCCGCTCTCAGACGCCCATGCCACAGAATTGGACGGTTCAAGAAAGCTGAGCGTCATCGAAAAGGCGATGGTGAAGAAAATCGCACTGTCTATGGATGATCCCAGCAACGTGGATACCAAGGGTGCGCGCCACCATGCGGCGCGGCGCAGGCGGTCAAAAATCGTGATGTCCAGAAATTGGGCAACCAGAAACGCCGTCGCCGAACCGATGGCGATGCGCAGGGTGACCAACGGGCCAAACTCGCCCACGATTTGGGTGCCAATGACGGAACAGATCAGACCCACCACGAACCCCACAAGCACAACCTTTCGGGCGGCGCTGACGCCATGCAGGCGGTTCACGATGTCGTTGACCAGAAAGGACAGGGGGTAGGTCAGCGCCCCCCAGGTCAGGTAAGCACCCATCGGATGCTGGACGAGGATGTTGGACGCCACGACGATGACCGCCATGGCAAGAATGCCGGGAAGAAGCTGTTTCATGGTTCTTTTCCGTTTTTTACAAGGTCGCGGAGACTTGGCCCCCACCATGGGGACGGCGCGGCATAGACCGCGAGGCGGACCCTGTCAATCAGACTGCAAAACGCCCATGCACTGCGGCGGCAGGTCTGACATCAGCAGTTCGGTCGATTTCTTCTTGCGCGGCTTGGGCGGCGGCGGGTTTTTCGGCGGCTTGGGGTTCAGATAGGCATCCGACACCCACCACGCCAAGGTCTCATCACAGCCATTGCCGCCCTTGGACAGTTCAGAAACCGACGGCGTCTGGGTCTGGCACATGTTGGATCCGCGCGGGCATTTCAGACGAACGTGGAAATGGGTGTCGTGCCCCCCTTCCGGGCGGATCTTTTGCAGCCATTCGGTATCAGCGGCGGTTGCGGTCTTGCACATCTCGATCTTGACGGCGGCAGCAACAAAGATGCGGTCCACCCGGGGGTCCAGGGCCGCCTGCCGCATGATCGCCTGATGCACCGGCGTCCAGTTTTCGGTGACCGAGCGTTGATCCGACGACCGGACGGGAATCGAGGACAACTCCTCCCTTTCGTCGGCGCTCAGGTCCAGCCGGTTTGCCGGCAGTTGCCAGATGTCCACATCCAGCCCCATCTGGTGACTGGCATGGCCCGAGTTCATCGGCCCGCCGCGTGGGTTGCCGATGTCGCCGATATACAGGCCCGCCCAGCCTTGGGTTACGGCAAAGGCCGACAGGTCCTTGAGGAAATCAATCGTGACGGGCTGGCCAAAGTTGCGGTGGCGCGACAGGCGCATGGCCTGCCATGTGGGCCCGTCCTGCGGCAGTTCGACATTGCCCGCAGCACAGCCCTTGGCATAAGTGCCGATGGCACTCGGGCGCTGGGCAGACGGCTCTTTCTGCGCGGCAAACAGCGTGGCGGCCGTGGTTTCGGACAGAGCCGGATTGGCCAAGGCCAGAACCAATAGGACAAACAGACGCCACATCCTCAACGTTCCCCCATCGGCTTGACCCAGCGCAACAAGACCATGCCCACCAAGAATAGCGCAATCAGTGGCACCGCAATCCCCATGCGCTGCGATCCGCTGAGCGTGGTGACCAACGCGATGCTGAAGGGAGCGATAAAGGATGTCGCCTTGCCGGACAGGGCATAAAGGCCAAACGCCTCGGTCGACCGTTCGCGGGTGGTGTGGAACACCATCATGGTGCGGCTGGCCGATTGCAGCGTGCCACCGGCGGCCCCGATCAGAATGCCACAGGCATAGAAAATCTGGTCTGGCAGGGCCGATCCTGCGGCAAAGGGCATCCCGAAAAAGTCATCCCGCGACATACCCGCGATGACCATGCACACCACGATCAGAACCCACATCGACAGGTTGATCACCGGTTTCGGACCCCGCGCCGAATCCATCTTGCCGCCCAACCAGGCAAAGAAGGCCGCCGATATTGCCCCCGCAATGCCGAACAAGCCAATCTGCGTGATGCTCCACCCCAGCACGCCCGAGGCATAGACGCCGCCAAAGCCGTAAAGCGCATTCAGCGCATCACGGTAGAACATCGAACTGAGCAGGTGCGCCCCCAGGCTTTGCCGGTCTTTCAAGGACAAGATCAGCGCCCAAAGCTCACGCAAGGACTGGCCGATTGGCACGCGTTTCTTGACCGGAGGTTCGCGGACCCACATGAAAAACGGGATCATGAAGATGATGTACCAAACGGCGGTCAGGGGTCCGACGGACCGAGTGCCCTCACGAGCCTCGGCGTTCAGCCCAAACAGGGGGTCGATGCCGATCAGGGTTTTGCCTGTTTCGGAATTTTCCGCCAATAACAGCAACATGATGACCAGCGACACTATCCCGCCGACATAGCCAAAGGCAAAGCCTGACCCCGAAACCTTGCCCATGTCATCATCGCCCGCCAGATCGGGCATCAGGGAATTGGTGAAGATCGTCGCAAACTCCATCCCGATCAGGCCAAGCCCGAACCAGATCAGGGCCTGCGTCAGATCGGGCTGATCGGGCATCAGGAACCACAGCATCCAAGATCCCAGCACATAGAAGGCTGAAAAGACCCAGATCCAGACCATCCGGCGTCCTGATCCATCCGCCAGGGCCCCCAGGATCGGGGCCAATAGCGCGATGATCACGCCGGACACTGTTTGCCCCCACCCCCAGAACGCCTGTGCTGCCGCACCCGAAGCAGCCTGATCCAGACCGCTGGCCATGTAATGCGCGGTCGCCACTTCGGCGAAATATGGGCCGAAAACAAAGGTCAGCAACAAAGTGTTGAAGGGCTGGCTGGCCCAGTCGAAAAACCACCAGCCCCAGATCCGTTGCCGCTGCGTTGCCATGCCCTGTCCCTCGGTTTTTTTGCGATCAAGCCCGAAGTCGGGCGATTAAGCAAGTCTGGTGCGGGTCCTTGCCCTTTTGCGCCGCAACGATTACCTGTGCGCAGCCTTTCGGAGAACACAGATGACATCGCTGGCTCAAATTCTGCTTGTTGCCCTGGATATTGCCCAGTGGGTTGTTCTGGCCCATGTGATCATGTCGTGGCTGATCAACTTCTCGGTCCTGAACCTGCGTCAACCCCTTGTCTATCAGATCTGGAACGCCCTGCAGCGCACGTTGGAGCCGCTTTACGCCCACATCCGCCGCTATGTACCCACCCCGGGCGGCATCGACTTTGCGCCGCTGATCGTGCTCTTCGGCATCATCGCCTTGCGCATTGTGATCGTGAACAACTTCCGTTAGGGGCTTAAACCGGCGTTCACCTTGGATGGTTAACGTCGGTGGATGCAAATTGATGAAAATATGAACGATCCCCGGGCCCTGTTGCATACGGTCTTCGGCTTTGCCGACTATCGGCCGGGTCAGGAAGAGATCGTGGATGCCGTTCTGGCGGGCCGCAACACGCTGGCCATCATGCCGACGGGTGGTGGAAAATCCTTGTGTTTTCAACTACCTGCGCTGTGCCGTGATGGCGTGACGGTGGTGATCTCGCCCCTGATCGCCCTGATGCGCGATCAGGTCCGCGCGTTGAAGGCGGTGGGGGTTGAGGCGGGGGCGCTGACATCCGGCAACACCGAGGAAGAGACGGAAGCCGTGTTTCAGGCGCTGGATGGTGGCACCTTACGCCTTCTCTACATCGCGCCCGAACGGCTGGCCGCCGCAGCCACCCTGCCCATGCTGCGCCGCATCGGTGTGACCATGATCGCCGTGGACGAGGCGCATTGCGTCAGCCAGTGGGGCCATGATTTCCGCCCCGATTACCTAAAGATCGGCGATTTGCGCCGCAGCCTTGGCGTGCCGCTGGCCGCCTTTACCGCCACGGCGGATGAGGAGACGCGGGCCGAGATTGTGACGAGGCTGTTTGCCGGGGTGCAGCCTGACACGTTCTTGCGCGGGTTTGACCGGCCCAACATCCATCTGGCCTTTGCGGTCAAGGACAAGCCGCGCGATCAGATTCTGGCCTTTGCCGCCGCCCGCCGCCGCCAATCGGGCATCGTCTATTGCGCCACCCGGTCCAAGACCGAGGTGATGGCCCAAGCGCTGCGCGAGGCGCGGCATTCGGCCTGCCACTATCACGCCGGGATGGACCCTGAAGAACGGCGTCAAGTCGAGATGCGGTTTCAGCAGGAAGACGGGCTGATCGTGGTGGCCACGGTCGCCTTTGGCATGGGGATAGACAAGCCCGATATCCGCTGGGTTGCCCATGCCGATCTGCCAAAATCCATCGAAAGCTACTATCAGGAAATCGGCCGCGCCGGTCGCGACAGTCTGCCAGCCGAGACGTTGACCCTGTACGGCCCCGATGACATCCGCCTGCGCCGGTCCCAGATTGACGAAGGTGCCGCCCCGGCCGACCGCAAACAGGCCGACCATGCCCGCCTGAACGCCCTGCTGGGTCTGGCCGAGGCGACGCGGTGTCGGCGTCAGGTTCTGCTGGGCTATTTCGACGAAACCTCGTCCCCCTGCGGCAATTGTGACCTGTGCGACCGCCCTGCGCTAGTGTTCGACGCGACCGATGCCGTGCGCAAGGCGCTCTCCGCCATTCTGCGCACCGGGGAATACTTTGGCGCGGGCCATCTGATTGATATTCTGACCGGGAATGCCACGCCGAAGGTGATTGAACGCGGCCACAACACCCTGCCGACGTTTGCCGTGGGCAAGGACTTGTCCAAACCGGCCTGGGGTGCGGTGTTTCGCCAGATGATGGGCCGCGATCTGGTGCGCCCCGACCCCGACCGATTTGGCGCGCTGCGGATGACCGACGCCGCCCGCCCCATCTTGCGCGGCGAGCAAAGCATCGAACTTCGGCTTGATACCGTTCAAAAGGCGCGGGCCGAGGCGGGTGTGAAAGCGCAGGTTGAT